>CANFFA010000336.1 GCA_947445425.1 Paludibacteraceae bacterium | reverse complement strand
AATTGGTTAATAAAGTGATTGAATATCTGAGATCAAAACAAGAGGTATAGAATTCTCCAAAAACAGTAGATAATTCTCCAAGAAGATTTTTATCTATTCATTCATAGAAAAATAACAATTCTCCAAAGAAGGAAATATTTTCTCCAGGAATATTGAATATCTATCCTATACGAGTGATTATTAGCGAATCAAATTACTATTCCATTCGTTCCAATTTCAACAAATAGAAGTAGATCTCATCAATTTATTCGATAAATCGATTCCCCAAAAACGTCTTTCAATTCTCCAAAAGATAAAAAAGAACGTTCCCTCCTTCAAAGAAGACCATATTAGCCAGATACTAGCTTTGCAAATGCTACAGAAGTTAGGTTGTAATTACCTTTCACCATTGGAAGCCGAGAGTCTGCGTGGTGGAAAGATGATTAATGTTTCCCCTCAGTGAACGACATAGCCCCTAAAAAGTGTGTATATTCTGGACCTCATTCATTAGTATAATCTAAAATTATTCTGAATAAGCTTCTTTATGTTATAAAACAGTAGTAAAATTTCATTACTTTTACGGTGAAATCTAATACATTAGAATTAATAATAAACGCTTAAATAATTTTAAGCGTTTTGATATTCGCAAAAAAACAGAATGAAAAAAACACCTATAATTTCCATACTACTTTGCTGCTTACAGCTATTTGCAGTTGCCCAAACCATTCAAACCATTGGGCCAGAAGAGGGTTTAAGCAATGGTCAGGCATATTCAATCGCTAAGGATTACAAGGGGTTTATTTGGGTGTCTACAAAAACTGGAATCGATCGGTTTGACGGTACTCATATTGTCAACTACACACTTCCCGATGAAGTTAAACTTAGAGCATATACTAGGATTATTTTACGAACTGACCAACATAAAAATTTATGGGCATTTACTACGCATGGTGAAATCCTTGTATTTTCGTATCCTGAAAATAAATTCAAAACAAAATTCAATACGGGTTTAAATGTAATCGATTTGTGCTTTGATAAAGATAATAAAATTTGGATAGCAAGTGCAGATTCCGGCCTTTATCAATTGACCGACACACTACAACCTAAGGTTAAAGCAACTTATTGCAGCAAAATAATTCCTTATAAAGAAAATTCTTTTGTTTTTGCTACCAAAGATGGCTTGTATTGTTGGAATATTAAGATGAATGGTAGTCATAAGTTGGTTTCGTTCAAAAACATTGGAATGAATTTGATAAAATCAAATATAAAATCATTGTACTATGATAGTGTTTTATCGAATATATGGATTGGCACTGTGGAAAACGGATTATTTTGTTTTAATACCAAAGGTAGAAAGTTGATAGACTTAAAGCCATTTCTAAAAGATTTACCATCCACTCCGGTCTGGAGTATTACTTCGTACAATAAGAATACGATGTGTATAGGTAGTGATGGCGGAGGATTGTTTTTTGTCGATAAAAAGAATTTCAAGTGTACAAAAAGGATAAGAGAAGATATAAATGCAGTAAACACTATCAAGGGTAATGGGGTTTATGACGTATTTGTAGATCAATATGGGATATTATATACCGTAACTTTTACGGGTGGATTAAGCATCATTAAATCGGGAGAAAAGTCATTTCAGGTTATACGGCATGAATTGAATAATGAAAACTCACTTACAAACAATGTAGTAAAAGCGATTCTAGAAGACCGTGAAAAAGATTTATGGTTTGCAACATATAATGGAGTGAGTCTTTGGAATAGAAAAACGAATAGCTGGAAACATTTTTTGGGTCAGGCTAACGGTCAGTTTTATGTGTTTTTATCATTGGCGGAAGATAATAATGGGAATATTTTGGCAGGCACTTATTCTCAAGGTGTTTATGTAATTAACAAACAAAAAGGCATCATTGGACATTTCAATCCCAAGGGAGATGGCAGTGAAAAAGGGACTAATTATGTGGCGGCATTGTTAGTAGACAAGCTAGGACGGATATGGTCTGGAGGCTATTTTGGCGAATTGTCCTGTTACGACAGGTGTTCAAAAGCATATCATTATTTCAACATAATTGGTGCAAATGCTTTATTAATGAAAGATTCTGTTACCTTAATAGTTGCTGCTTCTGAAGGTGCATTTCTGATAGATACTAGAACGTTAAAAAGCAGGAAACTTAACCTGTCGAGCTCTTTAAAGAAAAATGAAAATGTATCATTTAATACAGTTACTACATGCCAAAAAAGAAACGAGATTTGGCTGGGCTCAGAGGGAGATGGTCTTTTTTGTTGGAATTACGCCCACAATTCACTAAGAAAACTAACTAAAAAACAGGGTTTGCCATCAGATATAGTACTATCACTAGTATACGACCAAAATAATCTGTTGTGGGGAAGTACCGAGAATGGAATTTTTAGCTTAAATCCCAAAAACAACAAAATTACATCGTACTGTATAAAAGACGGTTTACCAAGTAACTCTTTCAACAAGCATTCAGTTACTTTTTCGAGCGACAAAGTGCTGTACTTCGGGTCGCTAAATGGAATAAGTTGTTTTACCCCTTCAAAAATTAGCTCTAAAAAACATTCTATTAAACTCTATATAAATGAATTTAGAATATTCAATCAACCCATGGTGGCTGGTCAAGATTATTCACCTTTGATAACAAGCATTGACGAAACCCAAAGCCTTAAGCTAAATTACAATCAACATTCATTTTCATTTATTTTTAATATCATCGATTTTCACAATAGTGAACAAATATCCTATCAATGGAGGCTGGAAGGACTTGACAAGGGATGGAACAGTTCCAACAATACTTATGCAAATTATACAAATGTTCAGCCCGGCGACTATAAATTCATACTCAAAGCCATTAATAATTCTGATGGAAGCGTACTAGATGAAAAAGAAATTAGTATTGAGGTAAGCCCTCCATTTTGGAATACGATTTCCGTCAGAATAATACTACTTATTTTGTTAATCATCCTAGGCAGAAGTATTATCAATTATTATCGCTCCAGACAAAAACAAAAATATTCGGAGGAAAAAATAAACTTTTTCACCAATACGGCACACGATATTAAAACACCGCTGTCGTTAATTATGGCACCGCTCAATGAGTTAAAAAAATCATCAAATTTATCAGAAACCGAACAATATTATTTGAATCTCTCGGTTGCCAATCTGGACAAACTCAGTACGATAGTGAACCAGCTGATGGAATTCCAAAAGTCCGACTTAATGAAAAGTCAACTGTTGGTTTCTTCGTTCGACGTGGTCAATTTTTTACGAGAAAAGGTCGAACTTTTTAAACCATTAGCCGAAAAGCAAACTGTAAGTATTGGTTTTATCTCAAATACTATTGAATTAACTGTTTGGTTGGATAGGGCGAAATTCGTAAGAATCGTGGATAATTTGATTTCAAACGCCATAAAATATAGCTTAAAGAATGGGCATGTTGAAGTAAGTATTGAATGTAGTACCAAAAACTGGAGTTTAAAAGTCAAAGATTCAGGTATAGGGATCTCAAAGGCGAATCAGGATAAGCTTT
>CANFFA010000335.1 GCA_947445425.1 Paludibacteraceae bacterium | reverse complement strand
TTCCACCTCTTCCCATTCCGAACAGAGAAGTTAAGCCTGTCCACGTCGATGGTACTGCTGCAAAGTGGGAGAGTAGATAGCCGCCGTTTTTGAAAGCCCCGCATATTAAGTTATGTGGGGCTTTTTTTTGTGCTATTTTTAACTGGATTCTATTCACTTCATTTTTTTTTTTTTTGAACTTGTTTGTAAGTTTTTTTGTTATTTTAAAGTAATTTCAATTTTTATACGTCATCTATGTGTACGTCTAATTTTGATTAGTTGTTTCGAAAGTCTGTTCTGTTCATGTTTAATATATTCTTATTTTGAAAAGGAAATTTTTGTCACTTGTTTTTTTATTATACCTTGCTATTTTGCACCTATCTTCTCAAATTTATACCATTAGTGGTTATATTACTGATAAAAAGACTGGTGAAAGCATTATTGGTGCTGTCGTGTTTCCTTTAAATAGTACCAGTAGAGGAAAGTCTACGAATGATTATGGTTTTTATTCTTTGAATTTACCTAAGGGTAAGTATGAGATTGTTGTAACCTATATTGGACATCAAAAGCAATCCATCAGTGTTGATCTTTCTGAAAATCGTTCTTTAAACGTCGCTTTGGAAGAGAAAAGTAATTCTCTGCAAGAAATTGTTGTTTTAGGCACTAAGGAAGATCAAAATATTCGTCAATCACAAATGGGGGTTGAGAAGTTGAATGTAGAGACCATCAGTAAATTGCCGGTAATCTTTGGTGAACGTGATATTCTGAAAATTATCCAATTGCTTCCAGGTGTAAAATCTGGTGGTGATGGACAAAGTGGTTTTACGGTCAGGGGTGGTTCGATTGATCAAAATTTGATTCTTTTGGATGACGCACCTGTTTATAATGCTTCCCATTTATTGGGCTTTTTCTCTACTTTTAATTCTGATGCCATTAAGGATGTAGCACTATATAAAGGGACAGCTCCTGCACAATTTGGAGGTCGTATATCTTCCGTAGTGGATGTTAAAATGAATGAAGGGGATAATCAGAATTATGGAGTAAGTGGTGGTATTGGATTGATTTCTTCTAAGTTAAATGTGGAAGGACCGATACAAGAGGGTAAATCTTCCTTTTTGATCTCTGGTCGTAGAACTTATGCCGATGTTTTCTTGAAATTGTCCGATAAATTCAAGGATAATTCTCTCTATTTCTATGATTTTAATACTAAATTCAACTATAAATTTTCTGACAAAGATAGACTTTTTGTTTCAGGCTATTTTGGTCGAGATGTGTTGGGTGTAGGTGGTCGATTTGGAATTGATTGGGGAAATACCACCGCTACCGTTCGTTGGAATCATCTTTTTAATAGTCAATTGTTTAGTAATACTTCATTGGTTTTCAGTAACTATGATTATAATATCAATATTACGTCTCCTCAATTATCCTTTGGAGTTCTATCCCGTATACGAGATTGGAATTTAAAACAAGAGTTACAGTACTTCCCGGACGCTAATAATGAAATAAAGATTGGCTATAATCTTATTTATCACACCATTATTCCAGGTCGTATTACGCTTAATAGCTCTATAATTAGCAAACATGAATCTAAAGAAGGTTTAGAATCTGCTGTTTACATAAGCAATGATTGGCAAGCCATTGATAATTTAAAGATTAATTATGGCTTAAGGCTTAGTGATTTTTCGGTTTTAGGGGGTAGTGATTATTACAACTTGGATCGCTTTAATATTCCCATTGATACTTTTAATACTGATGGGATTATTAAGAACTATCTCAATTTTGAACCCAGACTTTCGATGAGTTATTTGTTGAATGAAAGTAGTTCATTAAAATTAGCTTATACTAGAAATATTCAGAATATGCATTTGATTTCAAATTCTGTTTCTGGAAGTCCTACGGATAAGTGGATCATGAATACTAATAATGTTAAACCAGAAATGGGTGATCAGTTTTCTATCGGTTCTTTCTTTAATTTTAATGAGAATATGTATGAATTTAGTGCTGAGAGCTATTATAAGTTAATGTACAATCAAATTGATTATAAAGATAATGCAAACGATCAATCTAGAATCATTGAATCTGAGCTTTTATTTGGTAAGGGTAGGGCTTATGGTTTGGAATTGTTATTGAAAAAAAATAAAGGACGTTTGTCAGGCTGGTTAGGGTATACATTATCACGAACAGAGAAACAAATTGAGGGGATAAATAATAATAGTTGGTATGCTGCCCGCCAAGATCGTACGCATGATCTTTCTATTGTAAGTATGTATGATATTACCAAGAAGTGGAATGTCTCAGCCGTATGGGTTTATCAAACAGGAAATGCTGTTACTTTTCCAAGTGGCAAGTACGAAGTGTATGGTAAGGATATTTGGTTGTACACTGAACGGAATGGTTATCGTATGCCTGCTTATCATCGCTTAGATTTTGGGGCCACTTATAAATTCAAGGAACGTAAAACATTTAATTCTGAGCTCTCTTTTAGTCTGTTTAATGTATATGGACGTGAGAATGCCTATACAATTTCATTTCAGCAGAGTGAATCGGATCCGAATAAAACAGTTGCAATTCAAACTGCCTTGTTTCGATGGATTCCCTCTGTATCTTGGAATTTTAAATTGAAATAAGCTCTTTTTTATACTTAATCATATAATAATGAATAATTTATTTTTACCTATACTATCCTTTTTATTTTTTACTTTAGTCAGCTGTGAGAGAGAAATTGATATAGATCTTAATTCTTCTCATCCGCGATTCGTCATTGAGGCCAGCTTAAGTGATGATCCTATTGATTCCTGTTTGGTTTTGATTAGTAAAACTCTTAATTTTAATCAATCAATTGCATACCCTTTGGTGAATAATGCATTGGTTACGATTACTGATAATACTAATTCAGTGGTACATACTTTGTTGCTCATTAGGCCTGGTGTTTACTATAATTCTGATTTGATTGGGGTGACTGGTCATCGTTATTCTTTAAATATTTTAATAGATAATGAGCAATTTACCTCTGTTTCGGTGATGCCTTATCGTGTATTGCTAGATGCAATTTATGAAGATTCAACATTTGTAAATGGTGGGGGTGCCCCTCCAGGTAGAAAGCCAAGTATACCAATTTTTCTCAATTTTACTGATCTAAAAAATAGTGCTAATTATTATCAGATTGCCGTCACTCGGAATGATACCATTTTGAAGAATGTAGAGATGCGAGATGATCAAGTTTTTAATGGGATACGCAATGAACGACCGATACCAATTGAAGCTTTTAAAAATGATCGTTTAGTGGTCGATTTACAATGCTTAGATAAGTCAGCATTTATCTTTTTCTTCGGTTTGGCTGCTAATCTACAACAGAGAAGTGCCACACCCTCTAATCCAGCATCAAATATTAGTAATGGTGCTTTGGGTTACTTTAAAGTACATACTTCATCAAAAAAAAACTGGACTGTTCAATGATTTTTTGTAATCGATTTGAAATATTGTCAGGATTTAACACAAACGTAAAAACCCACTAAATACTATTTAGTGGGTTTTTACGTTTGTGTTAATGAAATAGAGGAAGCTTGTCGGA
>CANFFA010000334.1 GCA_947445425.1 Paludibacteraceae bacterium | reverse complement strand
TGCTTATTTTCATTATCACTGTTTTCACAAAACACAACAGAACCCAAATTCCATTACCCAAATACAATTCTAACTAAGTGTAACCAAATAACAGTTGCAACCCTGAAAGACATTGACAACAATGTTTACAGTAGTATTCAAATTGGAGATCAAATCTGGATGGTAGAGAATCTCAATGTAAGTCATTATAGAAATGGGGATCCAATTCCAATGGTAAAGGTGGATAGCCTATGGGAGAATTTAACCACGGGTGCTTACTGTTACTATGACAACAATCCTAGTTATGAAAAAAAACTAGGGAAGCTGTATAACTTTTATGCAGTAGCCGATGAGCGGAATATAGCTCCAGTCGGTTGGCATATACCTACAGATGAAGAGTGGACTATATTGAAAGATTACTTAATAGCCAAAGGATATAACTTGGACGAAACGACTTCAGGCAATACTTTAGGGAAAGCCATGAGTGCCACATCTGGATGGGTCATTTCTACTCTCCCCGGTACCCCAGGATGTGAGTCCGAAAAAAATAACCGATCAAATTTTAATGCCCTCCCCGGTAGTTTCAGATCCATTGGCGGGGTCTATATTTTCCCAATGGGAAATTCAGCTAATTTCTGGACTTCGACCCCCAACAATGAAAAATTTGCATGGAATAGGTACATTGCCAATAACATTTGTCAAATTTCCAGAGATGCCGGCAGAAAAACCTATGGTTTATCCGTACGTTGTATAAAAGGTGAAATGCCCTCACAAAAAACTCAAAGTGAAACAACCGTCACTGACATTGACAAAAACAGCTATAAGACCTTAAAATATGGAACACAAACCTGGATGGTGGAAAATCTAAAGGTGACGCACTATCAAAATGGTGATGTAATTCCGATGATTTCAAATGACAAAACATGGGAAAGTCTCAATAGTGGAGCCTATTGTTTTTACGAGAATGATCCTAAAAATGGAGAAAAGTTTGGAAATCTCTATAATTTCTATGCAGTGGTTGACCCAAGAAATATTGCCCCCAAAGGATGGCACGTGGCGACCGATGAAGATTGGACGAAATTGAAAAAGTTTTTAATTTCTAATGCTTATAATGCAGATGGAACAACAGTTGGTAATAACATTTGTAAATCAATGGCAGGTAATTCTGATTGGATTTTATCGACCATTCCTGACGTGCCAGGTTATAACCTACCCACCAATAATAAATCTAAATTTAACGCACTTCCAGGCAGCTTTAGATCCACAGGTGGAGTGTTTGCATACCCCATCGGATCATCTGCGAATTTTTGGAGTGCTTCAGAAAATAATGAAAAATATGCTTGGAATAGATATTTATCCAACGACTTAAGTCATATTTCAAGAGATGCTGGAAGGAAATCGTATGGTTTATCGGTGAGGTGTGTGAAGAATGAATAATCTTAATAAATAGGACTTTATGTAGTCGGCATTATCAAACATGAAGTCCTATTTATTAAGATTACTCATTTCCCATCCCCATTATAAATCCTATTCCAATGCTCCATCATCTTTTGCGCATGTTCATCCTTTCCCACTTTAATATAAGTCAAAAAGGAACTTTCAGTAGTGTGTCCGGTAATTGACATAATGGTCATCGTTGGAACGCCCATGCGATAGCAATTAGTCGCAAATGAACGCCGACCGGTATGACTGGATATTAGCTGCCATTTTTCGTAATGGTTCGTCTGCTTTTTCCCACCCTTTGTGATGTTTTTTTTCTCAGCGCCGTTAATTTCGGCAATCCGACAGATGATTTTTATGATCTCATTGAATTTCTGATTACTTACGGGTTGGGGTGGTATGTAATTGTACTTTTCGAGTATCGCCTTGCTGATGGGATGCAATGGGATTCAACGACACTTCCTATTTTGGGAAGTGTTTCAAAACCCACTTTTGAGTGCCCTCCCCCGGGGAGTACAAGGGGTAAAGTTTATGTGAGAATAACTGGAAATAGAGAAGAGGCTGAATCAAAAATGAATTGATTCAGCCTCTTCTCTATTTTTTCAAATTCGTATTTAATGCTTTGACCAATTCATACACCAGTGTTACAGGATTTTGCTTGTGGTATTGTAGCATTTCTTTTGCTAGAAACAGTTTTTCGGCTCTCTCGATTGCCACATTCTGATTTGCACGTGGATCGTCTCTTAAACGATTGTAATTTTCGGAACAAAACTTCCATTTTTTACCCACTTTCTCATAATTCACTCCCCAGAATTTCCCCAACTGTTCATAATAAAAAGTGCGGTGATTCTCATTGTCAGTATATTGGTAGTGTAAATAAAACCACAATTCAAAAGCATCGTTTGAATAAGCCACCCGATAACCTAACTCCTTCGCTTTTGCAATTGAGTTATCAAAGTCTGGAATGAAATTTGCCACATCCAGTTTAATATCTAAATCAAATACACACCAAACCTCATCACACAGCTCATGCTGTTGAATTTTTTCGGTATTCTCAACCAATTGGAGTTTGGATTGCCCCAGTGAAAACAGCTTGACGGTTAGGGTAGATACTGGAAATGATTTGAAATAGAGCTCTTCGGTCTGTCCTTCGCATACAATTAAAATTGTTTTGTTTGGAGCAACTGTTTCGACTTTATACTCAGAAGCATTTACTCTCTTTAACCATGGTTTTTGACCTTTTATATCACTTTTTTTGATGTAAGTCTGTTTTTTAGGCATCTCTCTCCGTTTTAAAAAGTTGATTAAAATCGCCTATAAATGGAACAGCTCCATATTTCCCTTTAATATAATCCTTTTCAAAAGAAGCACTGTTTCTAATCCCTTTAAATTGAACCAATGAATATAAATGACTTTCACCGTATTTATCTTTTTCAACGAAATCAATTTGATCACGTCTCAACAAATCTGCCGATAACAAATTGGTATCATGGGTTACAAAGATTAATTGTGCGGAACTGTTTCCTTGTGAATTAAACAACTCGACAATTTTTTTAGAAATTAATGGGTGTAATCTGGCATCAAATTCATCAATCACCAATGTCTCTCCTCTTTCGATTGCCTGAATTAAGAATGAACTGATTTCAAACATTTTCAAAGTTCCTTCGGACTGAGAGGATAAAAATTGCAAGTTAGCTTCACCAACTTTTTCTTTTTCCGAATTAAACTTATCGTGGGACGAAATAACTAAACCTATTTTATTTCCTTGCTCAATTTTTTTTATTAATTGAGCCGAGGAATCTTTGATTAGTTCCTCATTGGAAATCTCGACTATCTCTAAAGAGTTGATTCCTACATCTGCAATTTTTAGAAAATCTATAATTTTATTTCTGGTCTCTTCATTTTTTAAGTTTGTACCGGAGATGTTGTATAACTGTTTGTCTTGTAGACCACTGAGGACAGTTATTGAAGAGATTGCATTAGATATTTGCTTGGAAAATTTACCATTCATGGCAGCTACGGCGGATAAAAACAAAGAATTATTCCTAAATAGTGTCTGAACGGAAATTAGTATCGTGTTGAATATGAGGATATACCTCTTTAATTTGACCGTTGAATAATTTTACCATTCGCTTAAAATTA
>CANFFA010000333.1 GCA_947445425.1 Paludibacteraceae bacterium | reverse complement strand
TATATAGAACAAGTGATTGTGATAATTTGGCCATGACTAATTTTTTATATTTTGATACCTTTTCGAACGCATTTCAAATGCATCAGTACCACCCTCCATTATAGAACAAACTGCTCTTTTAATTTCATTTTCTTCTATTGTTCCAATATGTTTTGGACTTAAATGTTTAGTTTCTGAATCCATAACAATTATTACCTCACTATCACCATTTACAGGAATATTTGCATTATGTGTAACCGTAATAATTTGTCTTGTTTCTTTTGACTTTCGCAATTGGTCTACGACTAAATCATATATCAAATAATTATCTAAATCATCCTCTGGTTGGTCAAGTATTAAGGGCTTTTTACCTTGTGATAAAATTAACGTAAGAATAGCAGCCGTTTTTTGACCTGCCGATGCATTTGAAAGCACTTTCCAAACATCTGCATTAGTTTTATATTCTAACTGAATTATATCCTCAGGGAACATTAAGTCAATAGAATTTAACTGTTCACCGTTTAATTCAGTAATTTTCTTTATAAATCTTTTTTCAAATTCATCACCATTTTTATCACCACTGATAATATTAGTAATTAATTCATAAACACCTATGTTAGCTCTTTTGGGGTCTGCCCCCGACCAATAGTCCAAAAGAACTTTTATTTCGTTTGTGAAAGTGTCAGGACTTGAAAATATAAGTCTTAGTGCTTCTTCGAGTTGGTCAAAATCTTTAAATTTCAATACTTTTGCTCTAACTTTCCCATCAGCTAAGAGTACATCTAAAAATGACTTTCGCTTACTTGAAAGATTTTGCCTTTCAGTAATAAAATCAGTTTTCAACTGTGCTAATTTAAATTCTTGCTTTTCAATTTCAACTTCAATTCTTACAATCTCGTCTAATTCAGCTTTTTTAATTGCAAGTCTCTTGATTTCTTCTTCAATTTCATCTATTTTGACAATTCCTTTTTCCAACAACACTACTTTCTTTTCGGAAAATGATTTTTCAGTAGCATCTTTATCTTTTTGCCATAGACTTAATTGAAGGTCAGAAGTAATAATTTCGGGTATTTTTGAAAACTCTTTTTTTGAAGTTTCAATTGAAACAGCAACCTGTTCAATTGATGAATTAATTTTACTAATTATCCCTTCAAGATTTTTTAAATTAGCAGCTGCAAATTGTTCATCTTTCACTTTTAAAGAACGAACGGTTTCTATCAATTTCTCAAATTGATTCAATTCTACTTTTGTTCTTTCAAATGTACTTGTAAATTTAGCATTGTCTGAATTGAAATCCTGAATTTTCTTTAATTCATTTTCAATACCAGTTTCTTTAACTGCATCAATCTTCCCACTAATATCTTTTATCTCCGATTGAATTAGTTCCTTTTTTTTTGCTTTTATCTTTAATTCATTAATAGATGCAGAAAGTTTTATGTATTCTGCCTTTTTATTTTTAAGTAAATCATGTTGTGTCATAATCTCCTCAGAAGAACCATCAATTGTTTCTCGCAATGAATTAATACTGTTTGCAACTTCGTAAATTTGTTTTTGTGAATAAATATCAAAGTCGAAAATTTGCAGATAAGACAAATCCTGCTCTAAATCAAATTTTTCGGTTAATGGATTGAATTTATAAATCTTTGTTATTTGTTCTTTTGCATTTAATTGTTGAAACACAACCTTAAAAAGTTCATCATTCCTATTAATAATAATTTCAATCTCAGAAGCAGCTTTAAGTACGCCTTGTATTTTGTTTTTCTCTTTTGTTTTAAAGAAATTATTAAAATCGTTATGGATATTTGTTAGCGTAGATAGTTCATGCCCTTTATTAAATACACCTCTCAAAAAATGCAAGATTGATGATTTCCCACTACCTCTACCACCAATAATAGTGTTCATTTGTGGATTAAATTTAATAACCACACCATCATTCCCATTTATTGAAAGTTCAGTATCTTTAATTGTGATACTCTTTATCCATGTATCAGGTGTTTCATATGGAAATCCTGGGCTTTCAAAATCATTTTTGATTCTGAATTGATGCAAAATTAGGGCTTGACGGAAGCTTTCGATTGATGGCTTTTGGTCCATCTTTATCCAAGTAAATCTATTGCCAATACCCCAAAGCCCATGTTTACTGTCATGTTCTGAATTCGGATTATCTGAAAAGGTTAAGATTGCTTTATTATGGTTTTTTACATGTTGAACCGTGGCCCGCCACTCCTTAATCTTATCAAGATTTATTCTAAATCTACCTTCCTCAATATCCTTTTCCGAAGCACCAAATTTTAAATTTATTGATTTCAGTGCAACATCTTTATTGTAGTCTAAATCAGAAATATAACTTTCATTATGAACGGTTTGACAGCCTAAAATAAGGCCATCACTTAAAAGTTTGTCTTTTATAGCAAATGCTACGCTATTTATACTGGAAAAATCATCAATGTGTGCAGGTATGCTAATAGCACTTTTTTTATTTGCTTCTTTTATTATTTCTTCAACACTTAATTCAGAATGGGCATCTTTTTCGCCAAATTTAGTCCTCTCAATCCTACAAATAGTTAGGAAGTCTTCAATTGTAGTTTTAGTAGTCCCGATTTCAAATATTATAAGTAAATGAACTTTGGCATCGCTACATGTAATTTCAACAGCAGGAAAAACAACTAAACTGGTTTCTTTTGCAGCATCAACAATCTTATCTATCCAATTCGCACTATTATGGTCTGAAACTGCAACACAGTCCAAGCCTCTTTCAATAGCTGTACTAACCCACTCCTCTGGTGTTATTTCCTTATTTTCAAAGCAATCGCTTGCAGGCGTATGCAAATGAAAGTCACATTTGTACCATTTAGTTCCTACCATAACAACAGATATTAATTTTCAAACATTCGTAAATGAAATTCTTCTTCAATCAAAATCACTTTCCAGCGTTCCTCGCCAACCTTTAAGTTTTCTACGTTATTATCCCCATTTACATATATGCGGTTAAATTCGGAATCCAATGGGTTGTATTTACTTTTTGTAAGGAATTCATTCAAAGATTGATTGTCGTGCTTGTTGCAATCACGCCAAACTATCAAAATCTTTTCTCCCGCCAAATTCTTACCTGTAATTACTACATAACCATCTTTCGGCACAGCATAGTTATCGACTACCATACCAATAAGGTAGTTGAATGTTTCAATCAAATCTACCTTGGTCGGCTTCATTTCATTGTTCTTGGTTATGTTCAGATAGCAATTGAATGGGTCAACAAACCATTCAAGATTTAATAAACTATCATGGGTTTCTACATCCAACATGTAATTCAACATATAGCCTTCCTTGAAAGTAGAATTGCTTTCAAATGCCAATTCTTGTGCTGGGTTGATTTTGAATGATAAGTTGTTTAATGTATCTTCGTAACTTTCTAAATCAAAGTATTTGAAACAATGACTAATACCTTCCCTTGAAACAGGTTTTCCATCTTTCCAATCTTTACTATAAATTACTTTTTGTATTCTGGGTTTTGTAACCGAATTAAAATACTCACCCATTTCGATTAAAATAAACTTCCTGTTTCCTTGGTCTTTACGGTTTAAGTTGACAAT
>CANFFA010000332.1 GCA_947445425.1 Paludibacteraceae bacterium | reverse complement strand
ATGTTGCCTGTAGTTATAGCATGGACTCAAAAAGTGTCCCGTGTAAAGGAACCGTTACTTTTATAGAAGATCTAGCAGAAAAAGAACTGGCGCTGAATTTGACCATGAAACATTATACCGACCGCAGTTTCAAATACTCAACTCCAGCCTTGCGCAATGTGAAAATTTGGAGGGTACGGATTGATGAAATTACCTCCAAAGCCTTTGGGCAAAATTTCAGGTGATTAGCCGTAAAAGACTAGAACGCAAATTCGCAAATTAATAAATCAATTTCCTTTAGTTAAGCCTGAAGGGCTTAAAGGTGAATAGCCACGAGTGAAACTCGTGGATGTACATGTAGTATATGACCAACCCTTAAAGGGTTGAAGGTAGTAAATAGGTAACATTCAACCCCTTCATGTGGGGTGTCAAAAATCAAATGATTGTTTTGAAAATCTTCGTACTAAAAATAAAAGAATGGTACACGGATTTACGCTGAAGAAACGGATTTGAAAACTGATTTAAAATTGACTACGTCAATTGATAAGAGCGTCTTATCAAAAATGCTTGCATTTTTTTAAATCAGTTTTTCAATCCGCTTAGACCGTGGAAATTCGTGTTCTATTTTTTACGAACGAAGTTATTTTGAAAAAGTATCTGATTTCTTACACCCCACCCTTCAGGCTTGTGTTTTCTTTCTACAATTTTCCACGAGTTTCACTCGTGGATATTTATTTCTAAGCCCTTTGGGTTTTTAAAACCTCATTGACTTAACTAGACCTCATTGACTTAACTAAACCCCATTGATTTACAAATCTAATTTGCGTAGATTTGCGAATTTGTGTTCTAATGATAGTCCAGAGGTGCTAGTCAAAATTAAAATTTTCGCTGACGTTTTTTCAGTTGTTCATTTTTGGCATAGCAATTGAAATGTCTATTAGTAATAAATTGATTTTTAATGTAATCGTTTTATTACAAATGAATTAGCGGACATCTCTCTCCGAGATGGTTTTATCCCCCTGTCTTTTTTGCCATTTTGGCAGTGTAAAAATGTAATTCTACAATGAATAATCCTTTTGATAATCTTTTTTCTGATGATATGATGGGCTCTACTGAGATGTTTCCAATTATTTCTCTCGATGAACGAACAGGCGATTTGAATTTAAAATCAGGTGATATTCTCCCTATTTTACCCTTGCGTAATATGGTGCTATACCCAGGCGTTTTACTTCCTGTTTCTGTGGCAAGGTCTAAATCCTTAAAATTAGTGCGAGCTGCACACGAAAATGAAATGCTCATTGGCGTGTCCTCTCAAATGGATAAGAAATTTGATGACCCAACCCTAGATCAGCTATATTCTATGGGTACCGTGGCGCAGGTCATTCGTATTTTAGAAATGCCGGATAACAGTACTACGGTAATTTTAGAAGGTAAACAACGTTTTCAAATTGGGGAATTAGAAGCTGTGAAACCTTATTTGAAGGCCAAGGTTGAATTGCTCGAAGATACCATGCCTGACCCAAATGATGAAGTTTTTCTTGCATTGGTCTCTTCAATCAAAGATCAAGCAGCTAATATCATTAACTATTCTGGGGTTATCTCCCCCGAAATGGCCTTCTCTATCCGTAATATTGATAATCCCATTTTTCTAATCAATTATGTCTGTGTAAACTTTGGCTTAAATGTTAAAGAGAAACAACGTCTACTCGAACTAGATGACGTAATGGAGCGGGGTTATCAACTTTTGGAGTTGTTGAATAAAGAGTCTCAGCTGTTGGAGATTAAAATGTCAATCCAAAATAAGGCCAAAGAAGGAATTGATCAGCAACAGCGTGAATACTTCCTTCAACAGCAGATGAAGACCATTCAAAATGAATTGGGTGGCGCTTCTCCCGAGCAGGAAGTCGCTGATTTCAGAGAGCGTGCAAAAGCTAAAAAATGGAGTGAAGCCGTTTCTAAGGTCTTTGATAAAGAACTTCGGAAAATGGAGCGCATGAGTCAACATTCACCCGATTATTCTACCCAATTGAATTATGTTGAAACCATGTTGGAATTGCCTTGGAATGTACTAACCAAGGATAATTTTAATTTAAAGAATGCCAAAAAAGTTTTGGACAAAGATCATTTTGGTATGGATACTGTTAAAGATAGAATTTTGGAACATCTTTCAGTTCTAAAATTAAAAGGGGATATGAAGTCGCCGATTATTTGTTTGTATGGCCCTCCAGGGGTTGGTAAAACTTCTTTGGGTAAATCCATTGCCACTGCTCTGAATCGTAAATACATCCGTATGTCACTGGGTGGTTTGCACGATGAGGCCGAAATTCGTGGTCATCGCCGGACTTATATTGGTGCACTGCCTGGTCGAATTATGCAGAACATTCAAAAAGCAAGTTCTTCCAATCCTGTCTTTATGTTGGATGAGATTGATAAAATTACCACAGACTACAAAGGAGATCCCTCTTCTGCTTTATTAGAGGTGCTTGATCCTGAGCAAAATACTGCTTTTCATGACAATTATCTGGATGTGGATTTTGATCTTTCTAAAGTCTTGTTTATTGCTACTGCCAATAGCTTAAGTACTATTCCTCGACCACTTTTGGATAGAATGGAGCTGATTGAAGTGAGTGGATATACACAGGAGGAAAAAGTGGAAATTGCCATTCGCCATTTGGTGGCAAAAGAAATTGCAAATCATGGTTTGAAAGAGGAACAAATTTCTATTGCTAAACCGATTTTAAATAAAATTGTAGATTCCTATACCCGCGAGTCTGGTGTGCGTGAATTGACCCGCCAAATTGCTTCGGTGATGCGTAAAGTGGCCAAACGTGTGGCGACCAATGAGGCTTACAACCTTGAGATGACGGATGATGATTTGAAACTTTATTTGGGTACCGCTAGATACAGCCGTGATATTTACCAAGGAAATGAATATCCTGGTGTAGTGACTGGTTTAGCTTGGACGCAGGTAGGTGGGGAGATTCTATTTATTGAATCTAGTCTAAGCAAGAGCAAAGCGCCAAGATTAACGCTGACTGGTAATTTGGGTGATGTGATGAAAGAATCTGCCATGTTGGCGCTAGAATACATTAAAGCACATGCTGACGACTTCAAAATAGATCCGCTACTTTTTGAAGAATGGAGTGTCCACATTCACGTTCCCGAAGGTGCCATTCCAAAAGATGGTCCATCAGCTGGAGTTACCATGACCACTGCATTGGTATCAGCTTTTACCAAACGTAAAGTGCGTAAAAATCTAGCCATGACGGGTGAAATTACCCTGCGTGGGAAAGTGCTTCCAGTAGGTGGTATCAAAGAGAAAATTCTAGCCGCAAAACGTGCAGGCATTACCGATATCATGCTTTGTGTGGACAATAGAAAAGATGTGGATGAAATCAAACCGGTCTATTTAAAAGGACTGAAATTCCACTATGTAAATGATATCATGGAAGTGATTGATTTTGCTTTGCTTAAATAATCAAAACTTTCGTAGAATGCAAAAAGAGACGCAATAATACTGCGTCTCTTTTTGTTCCAAGGAATGATATTTCACCATTTCTGTTTCAAAATGACTGAACTACTGGCTATATATACAATATAAAATGGAT
>CANFFA010000331.1 GCA_947445425.1 Paludibacteraceae bacterium | reverse complement strand
TTTAAAATGGCCACTCCTGTATCGACAGAGAATGGTTCTCAACTTCGTCAATGGCCAGTTCAATTACATTTATTGAATCCACAAGCGGGTTATTTTCAAGGCGCTGATGTCGTTTTAGCTGCAGATTGTGTTGCTTTTAGCTTTGCAGATTTTCATAATCGATTTTTATCGGGGAAAATTTTAGCCATTGCTTGTCCAAAATTAGATGCGAATCAAGCCATTTATGTTGATAAATTAATCACCATGATTCAAAATTCCAACATCAATACCCTCACCGTAGTAATCATGGAAGTGCCTTGCTGTGGTGGATTGCTTCA
Source organism: Paludibacteraceae bacterium (assembly GCA_947445425.1). GTDB lineage: Bacteria > Bacteroidota > Bacteroidia > Bacteroidales > Paludibacteraceae > Paludibacter. The sequence goes on along the minus strand of CANFFA010000331.1, from coordinate 3,273 downwards.
ATTGGCTAAAAAAGCGGTTGCTGATGCTGGTGTTAAAATTCCACTGAAATTGGTGGTGATTGGGGTACAAGGGGATGTGCAAAGGGAAGAGTGGATTTAATGAATGATTAATGATAAGTGATTAACGATGAATGATTAACGATGAATGATTAACGATGAATGATTAACGATGAATGATTAACGATGAATGCATACTGTTGAAAAGCAAAATGCTAATCGTCAAATTGTTTACTAAAAAATATTAACAATTAAAATTATAAAACTATGTTTTGTTACCAATGTCAAGAAGCATCAAAAGGAACTGGATGTACCATCGTAGGAGTTTGTGGAAAAACGCCAGAAGTATCTGATTTACAAGATTTATTGGTTTATCAATTGAAAGGGATTTCTTTGTATACTACTCGTTTGCGTACTGCAGGAATTGAGATCCCATTAGCGAATAAATTTGTGACCGATAGTCTGTTTATGACCATCACCAATGCCAATTTTGATTACAAACGTTTTGTTGCTAAAATTAATGAAGGTTTTGAAATTCGTGAAAGTGCAAAACAAGCATTGATTACTGCTGGTATTGAGATCGCTGATTTAGATACAGACTTGACCAATTGGACAGCTGCTAATCCCTTAGAGATGGAAGCGAAAGCCGCTTCTATTGGCGTTTTGGCAACTGAAAATGAAGATGTTCGTTCTTTGCGTGAATTGACAATTTATGGAATTAAAGGAATTGCAGCTTATGGCGAACATGCTTTCAATCTGGGTGCTGTTGATGGTGAAATTGATGCCTTTATGCAACGTGCTTTGGTGGCTACCACTGATGACAGTCTTTCGGCTGATGAGTTGACTGCTTTGGTCTTAGAAACTGGTAAAATGGGCGTACAGGTAATGGCAATGTTGGACAAAGCCAATACTGGTGCTTATGGAAATCCTGAAATTACTACCGTGAGTTTAGGAGTTCAAAACAATCCTGGAATTTTGATCACTGGTCATGACTTGAAAGACATGGAAGAGTTGTTGAAACAAACCGAAGGAACTGGCGTTGATGTTTATACGCACAGTGAAATGCTTCCTGCCAATTATTATCCAGCCTTCAAGAAATACAAACATTTTGTAGGAAATTATGGTGGTGCTTGGTGGAGTCAAGTGACTGATTTCGAGACTTTCAATGGTGTAGTTCTGTTTACCACCAACTGTATTGTGCCACCACGTAAAAGTGCTACGTATGTAGATCGCGTATATACCACTGGTTCATCTGGTTATCCAGCTTTTAAACACATTGCTGATCGTACGGATGGTCAAGCCAAAGATTTCTCGGCCATGATTGCCCATGCCAAAACCTTTGCTGCACCAACAGAAATTGAAACTGGAGAGATTGTAGGTGGATTTGCACATGCTCAAGTCTTTGCTTTGGCCGATAAAGTGGTTGATGCAGTAAAATCAGGAGCGATCCGTAAGTTCTTTGTAATGGCGGGTTGTGATGGTCGTATGAAAGACCGTGATTATTATACTGAGTTTGCTGAAAAATTACCTTCTGATACCGTTATTTTGACTGCGGGTTGTGCGAAATACCGTTATAACAAATTGCCTTTGGGTGATATCGGTGGTATTCCTCGTGTATTGGATGCTGGACAATGTAATGATAGTTACTCATTGGTGGTAATAGCTCTGAAATTGGCTGAAATCTTTGAATTGAAAGATGTGAATGACCTTCCAATTGCTTATAACATTGCTTGGTATGAACAAAAAGCGGTCATTGTATTGCTAGCATTGCTTTCATTGGGAGTTAAAAATATCCACCTAGGACCAACTTTACCTGCTTTCCTTTCTCCAAACGTGGCCAATGTATTGGTAAATGCTTTCGGAATTGCTCCAATAGGTAGTGTGGATGAGGATATGAAATTGTTTTTGAACTAGTTTTCTAGTTGAGCTAATTAAAAAAAAGAGCTTTTCTAAAGTTTTAAACTTTGGAAAAGCTCTTTTCGTTTTTATAAATCCATTAATGAGATGGTTAGCACTGTGACGTCGTAATCACCGTTCTCTTTTATTCTAAATTAGCTTAGTATTGTCACGAAGTTAAGTTTGCAATATCCTTATAGATAGTCGACTACGAATAATCGGCATAAAACAGTTGCGGTCAATCTCTTTTTTGTGTCGAGTATTTGTATCGTCCGTCACATGATTAAAGCAAAAATAGAAAAATTCCAAAAGTGGAAATTAATTTTTCTTCATTTTTTCAAGCTGGATGTAAACAGTAGCTTAATGTTTCACAATAATTTTATGAAAACCATCGTCAGCCTTTATAAAATAGACTCCATTCGGAAATTCTGCAAGAGAAATTGAATTTACATTTCTAGTTGTTAATATGTTTTTACCGAGAGTATTAAATACGATTAAATGATTTATGCTTTTAGAAAAAGTGATGATGTCAGTAGCGGGGTTAGGATATAGTATAATGGCTGAAGAAGACTTGATGTTATCAATACTTCCTGTTGTTTTAGGCTCATAAATAGGTCCAATGTATTTTTTTGCCACAATTACATGGTCGTATAGTACATCATTCGGTGTTGGATAGGCCGTATTGTCAGAAGCATAATTTTTTATCCAAATATAATTAAATACTACAGCCGGATTGCTTCTCCACCTAAATCCATCAAACGGATTTCCTGCCCCTTCATTAAAAGTAGCTTGACTCCATGTTCCATTGGGAAACCCCTTTCCGTAATGAGCTAATAGTTGTCCGTTGATCCACATTTTTAGTTCTCCTGTGCTTTCTGATACAGGATTGTTCAGTTTTAACATGATCTCAATACAATTCCAGGCGTTCATGTCTATGGACGAAGCTGAATTCGGGCTTATAAATTCATTTCCATAATACTTCCCAGCAGCAGGTCCACTGGTGAAACCTTTCATATCCAACCAGTAGTTGTAAAATCCGAATTTTGAAAACGATTGTGGACTTATATTCGCTGCCCCTCGGATTTCGGTTCCAACTACAAAAGCTGAATCACCACTCGCTGGGATGGCTCTTCCAGGGTAATTGCAAGGCCAACAGGAATTTGACGGGTTCGTGCCTCCAATCCATACACCAGTATGATGGAAGGCATGAGCATTGTTAAATTTAGCATAGTATCGAACAAAAACAGAGTCACTAATTCCTGTCGAAAATTTCTTTAAAATATTAGCGTCTTCACTTGGGTCGTTAGAAGCTGTACTATTTTCAACCGTGGTTAATTTAAGTGATTGCGAACCATGGCTGCCCAAGGGAACAGAGTTGCT
>CANFFA010000330.1 GCA_947445425.1 Paludibacteraceae bacterium | reverse complement strand
AGATATAGACAGATATTATGTTAAAATCTAATTTAGTAAAGTAGAATTATTTATTTTTAATTCTTGTCAACAACCAATTTTTAAAGCTGAATGTTTTATATCCTTTTATTCATAGCCTTTTTTATAATCGAATTAGCCTATTTTAAATTAGCTAATCATTTTAATATCATTGACAAACCCAATGAGCGTAGCTCTCACACCCGGATTACCTTGAGGGGTGGTGGTATAATATTTTATATTGGTGTACTATTCTATTTCCTTTTGGAGGGATTTCAATATCCATGGTTTTTTATAGGTTTGACTTTGATTAGTTTGATTAGTTTTGCCGATGATATCCGTCCTCAATCTAAAAGACTGCGTATTTCTATTCATTTTACGTCCATGGCCTTGATGTTCTACCAATGGGGATTGTTGGATTATCCATGGTATTTTACATTGTTGGCCTTGGTGATTTGTACGGGAATATTGAATGCCTACAATTTCATGGATGGGATTAATGGGATTACGGGTGGCTATAGTTTGGTTGTTATTGGGGCATTGTGTTATGTGAATCAAGTGATAGTTTCATTTGTTGATGCGAAATTAATTTACTGTTTGATTTTAGCGGTCTTAGTTTTCAATTTCTTTAATTTCAGAAAAAAAGCCAAGTGTTTTGCAGGTGATGTAGGCGCTATTTCAATTGCCTTTAGTGTATTGTTTTTGTTGGGTTTACTCATCGTTAAAACGGGTGATTTTAGCTATATGATTCTCTTGTCAGTATATGGAGTAGATACCATTTTGACTATTATACATAGATTAATGTTAGGGGAAAAAATCGTATTAGCGCATCGTAAGCATGCTTATCAATTGTTGGCCAATGAATTGAAAATTCCACATGTAATGGTTTCATCGCTATATTCTTTGTTGCAATCTGCTATAGTTATTGGATTTTTTCTGTTCAAAGCGTACGCTTATTTATACTTTGGAATAGTACTTGCTATTTTATCCATTGCATATGTTTTGTTTAAAAAGAAGTATTTCCATTTACATCTTCAAAGTGTTAAAGCTCAAAAATAATTAACCATGGATATTATTGATCTTGATTTATTAGATTCTGTTACGGCACGTGCCAATTTAAGTCCTCGTTTAAGGATGAATCACAATTTTCATACTAGCTTGGATGCTAAGGCTCAACGTTTGTTGAATGCGTTAGAACCAGGAACAGAACTTCCTATACATCGCCATTTACACACGGCTGAAACCTATATTTTATTAAGAGGAAGTATCAAGGTCCTTTTTTATAATGATGCTTGTGAATTGATTGATTCAGTCCTATTAAATCCATTGGAAGGTAAATTTGGTGTAAATATTCCTGTTGGTCAATGGCATACTTTGGAAGTATTGGAGCATGGTACTGTAATTTTTGAGGTGAAAGATGGGCCTTATATGCCAATAGGAGTAGAGGATATAATGGTTTTGACAGATTAAATGGAAATGAGCAAATTTTTATTTATTCAAAATTGCTGAATAGATTATCCTTTAAATAAAATATATTATCTTTGGATGCAAATTTATTTATAGAAACAAAAAAACTAATATCATGAAAACGCAAGAAGACGATTTATTGGTTTATGATGAAGATGATGCAGTGAAATTCATCCTTGATTTTATTCCGGAAGAGGCTAAAGAAAGAATTACTGATACAACCATCGAGTATGTATTGGACGTAGTTTATGAATTCTATGATGAGAATGGTTTGATTGAAGAAGATTCAACTGAAGAAGCCAGCATTGATGAAGAAGAGATGTTTAAATTCATTCTGAAGTGTGCCAAAAAGGACAAGATGGAATTAAGTGAAGAAGATATTCAATTGGTTATGGATGGTGAGTTTGAATATGGTAAATCATTGGGTATTTATCGTGATGATGAAGAGTAGTTATTATGAGATGTTTTAGATGATATAGAAACACCAAGGCTTATTAATGGCTTGGTGTTTTTTTTGCTATAAGAATATTTACTTCAAGCTTAAGTTTTTTGATTTTTTTTGAATAATTAAAGAGTATGTTCCATATTTTATATGCCTTTGTTTGGCTTATCACTTGGCTTCCTTTGGGAGTACTGTATGTGTTTTCTGATTTTATTTACTATCTTGTATATTACCTCATTCGTTATCGCAGGATCGTTGTTCGGCAGAATCTTGAAAATTCTTTTCCGCTTAAAAGTAAACAAGAATTGCGTAAATTAGAACGTCAGTTTTATCATTTTTTTTGTGATGTATTCATAGAGACGATTTATGAAATGCATATGAGTCATGATGAGATGCGTAAACGAATGAATTTTGTCAATGCAGATTTAATTTTAGAGCAATATGCCAAAGGAAAAAGCTGTCTGCTGATGACTGCTCATTATGCTAACTGGGAGTGGGCTTGTGCTTTGTCAATGTGGTTGCCCAAGGATAAACCTCTGTATGGGATTTACAAACAATTATCTAATCCGAATTTTGATGGGTTGATGTGCCAACTGAGGATGACCTATAATGGTGAAAATATCGAAAAGGACCTCTTGCTTAGAAAAATGGTTGAATTACGAAAACAGGACCAGTTGGCAATGTTTGGAATGATTTCGGATCAATCACCTCCTGGGCACAGTATACATTATTGGACAAAGTTTTTGAATCAAGAGACTGCACCGCTGAGTGGTACGGAATTATTGGCACGTAAGTTTGATTATCCTGTTTTTTACAGTGAGATAAAACGTGTTAAGCGTGGTTATTATAATTGTGAATTTATTCCAATTTCGATGGAACCAAAGCTCAGTAGTGAAAATGAGATTACGGAAACTTATATGCGTTTGCTTGAAAAGTCTATTTTGGAAGCCCCTCAGTATTGGTTATGGACCCATAAACGTTGGAAGCATAATCGGTCTTAAATGAGTTAAGAATAAAGACAAAAGAATAAAGACAAAAAATCATTTTAAATTAGTTATGAGTACAGCGATCGTTATTCTAAATTGGAATGGAGAGAAATATCTAAAGCAATTTCTACCCATTTTAATTTCTCATACTAGTCTACCAAACGTTGAGATAATTGTAGCAGATAATGCTTCTACTGACGGTTCAATTCAATTAATGAAATCACAGTTTCCAGCTATTCGGACTATAGTATTGGAAAAGAACCATGGTTTTGCTGGAGGTTATAATAAAGCTTTGGAACAAGTGAAGGCGGATTATTATGTACTCCTAAACTCGGATGTCGAAGTGACAGTACATTGGCTAGAACCATTACTAGCCTATATGGATGAACATAAAGAAGTTGCAGCTTGTCAGCCCAAAATTCTGTCTTATCATCAAAGGACTCATTTTGAACATGCTGGTGCAGCTGGTGGATTTATAGATAAATATGGTTTCCCATTTTGTCGTGGTCGTGTTTTTGGAACCGTGGAAGAGGATAGGGGTCAGTACGATGATGTGGTGGATGTGTTTTGGGCAACTGGCGCCTGTTTACTGGTTCGTTCAGAGCTGTTTTGGAAGGTAGGTGGTTTGGATGAAAGATTTTTTGCTCATATGGAGGAAATTGATCTCTGCTGGCGATTTAAAAGTAGGGGATATAGAGTGGTAAGTAATTCAGAAAGTAAGGTT
>CANFFA010000329.1 GCA_947445425.1 Paludibacteraceae bacterium | reverse complement strand
TTTTTTGATGGGGGGATTTTCAATTTTATGTGTCTTTAGTATTATAAGATATTTATAATTTCTCATTAAAAAATATGCGAATTCGTATTATTATTATTATTGACGTTGAACAGCATGCTGAATACTAACTGTTTTTCAGCAACTCCTCATTAAATAATAAATAAAGAAGTCAGTAAAGTTAAACTATTTATAATAATTTATTTTAAAGTAAACATGAAAAAACGTTTTGAAATTTTGTTTTTGACTACTTTGTTTCTCCTTTTAGGAATTATAAGAGGCACTGTTGTTGCTCAGTCGAATCAAAAAACATACAACCAGATAGAATCAGGTTTTAAAACAATACCTGACAGCATTCAAACCTCTGTATATTGGTATTGGATTTCGGATAATATATCAGAAGAGGGTGTAATAAAAGACCTATATTCGATGAAAAAAGTAGGAATCAATCGTGCATTTATTGGGAATATTGGATTAAACGATGTGCCTTATGGTAAAGTAAAAATGCTCACTGAAGATTGGTGGAAAATACTTCATACAGCACTTAAAACCGCAACAAAACTCAACATAGAAATTGGCATCTTCAATTCCCCGGGCTGGAGCCAGTCGGGCGGACCCTGGGTAAAAGCTGAAAATGCGATGCGTTATCTTGCCAGCTCAGAGTTGATAGTAAAAGGGCCCCTGAAAATTTCTAAAAAACTAGTGAAACCCAACGAACTTTTTCAGGATGTGAATGTGATTGCCTATCCTGCACCTAAAAATCATCAAGTTATTTTGAACACTAAAAACGCAACAATTAGCTCATCACCTATTGTTGTAGACTTGTCGAACATTGTTGATGGCGATGAAAAAACAGGGATAAAATTTCCTGACGGCAAAGAATTTACGATCAACTTTGAATCAAAAAATTCTTTTACAGCACGTAGCTTATCCTTTCGAACTACCGAAAATATTATGTTGGCATCCGCTCAGCTTCAGGCAAAATATATTGATGGCAAATACCATACTATTTCCGAATTTAAAATAGATCGTTCTAATCCGGCATTGAATGTTGGTTTTGAACCTTATGCTCCGGTTGTAGTCTCATTTGCTGCAATTACCAGCACCAGTTTTCGCCTGATGATTAAAAATACAACTACTAGCAGTGGTTTGACAGAACTTGAATTAGCTTCTATTCCACGGGTTGAAAATTATGCTGAAAAAACGCTTGCAAAAATGTGTCCTTCGCCATTTCCAAAATACGATGAATATCTTTGGGCAACACAAGCGGAAGTAGATGATAAATCCACTATGATTGATGGCTCAAAAGTGATAGACATTTCCAACAAAATGGCTTCCGACGGCACACTCAACTGGGAAGTCCCTTCCGGTAATTGGATAATTCAGCGTACAGGTATGACGCCAACCGGCACTAAAAATGGTCCTGCTTCGCCCGAAGCTACCGGTTACGAAGTGGATAAGATGAGTAAAGAACATACCGAAATGCATTTTTATGGACATATTGGTGAAATTCTGAAACGGATTCCCGAAGCTGACAGAAAAACATTTAAAGTGGTTGTGCAGGATAGTTATGAACAAGGGGGACAGAACTTTACCGACGGATTTTTGGAATTATTTAAACAAAAGTATGGATACGATGCTATTCCTTATTTGCCTGCTTTTCAAGGAATGGTTGTAAATAGTCAGGAGGAATCCGACCGCTTTCTGTGGGACATGCGCCGTATGGTGGCCGACAAGATAGCCTACGAATATGTGGGTGGACTGAGAGATGTTAGTCATAAATATGGTTTGCGCACTTGGTTGGAGTGTTATGGACACTGGGGATTTCCGAGCGAGTTTTTAATGTATGGCGGCCAGTCGGACGAAATTGGCGGCGAATTCTGGAGCGAAGGTACTTTAGGTGATACAGAAAACCGTTCTGCTACTTCCTGCGGTCATATTTATGGAAAGAATAAAATATCCGCTGAATCGAATACCTGTGGTGGTGCCGCATTTAGTCGCGGTCCGGCTAGTCTTAAACAACGATGCGACCGGTTCTTTGCAGAAGGCATCAACAACACTTTGCTCCACGTATTTATCTCTCAGCCTTACGAGAATAAAAATCCGGGTATAAATGCCGGTTTTGGCAACGAATTTAATCGTAAAAACACCTGGTTTTCTCAGATGGATGTATATACTCAATACTTGAAACGCACCAACTTTATGCTTCAGCAAGGTTTGAATGTGGCTGATGTGGCCTATTTTATTGGTGAAGATACACCCAAAATGACTGGGTGTACTGACCCTGCTTTACCTGTAGGTTATCAGTTCGATTATATGAATGCCGAGGTGATTGAAAAATACATGACCGTAAAAGATGGATTAATAACGTTGCCTCATGGTACGCAATATCGAATATTAGTACTACCAAAATTGGAAACAATGCGCCCTGAATTATTGGCAAAAATCAATCAATTGGTAAATGATGGAGCAATCGTTTTAGGACCTGCACCCTTGCGTTCACCAAGTTTGCAAAATCAACCAATTGCAGACCAACAAGTTCAGTCAATAGCGAAAGAATTGTGGGGAAATGTAGATGGCATAAACCTAACTTCACGCAAAGTTGGAAAAGGAATGATAATGAATGGATTGAATATGAAGCAGGCTTTTGCATTGATCAACTGTGTACCCGATTGCAATTTGCCCGATGATAATACCATACACTATGGCCACCGCAGTACAAAAGAAGGCGAAATCTATTTTATATCAAATCAAACAACAGAAACTAAAATCGTAACTCCTGAATTTAGGGTAAAAGGATTGCAACCTGAACTTTGGGAGGCAACTACCGGCAGTATTCGCAAGCTTCCTGCTTACACGCAGAGTGGAAGTTCAACAGCAGTGCCCTTGAAGTTGTCACCAAATGAAAGTGTGTTTGTCATTTTTAGAAATCTAGCTGACAAATCTGCTTCAACAACCTCGGACACCAATTATCCGACTCCTGTTTTAGTTAGTGATTTGTCAACTCCTTGGACAGTACAGTTTGATGCCTGTCAACGCGGCCCCTTGAAATCAGTGATATTCAAAACGCTAATGAATTGGACTACTTCTACGAACGACAGTATAAAGCATTATTCCGGTACAGCCATTTACAACAATCAGTTCAAAGTGAAGGAGCTTGTCAAAGGACAAAAAGTAATCATCAATTTGGGAGCTGTGACAACGATGGCTAAAATATTCATCAATGGAGTCTATGCAGGTGGTTTATGGACAGCACCTTATGAGCTCGACATTACTGCTTTTGTGAAAAAAGGGAATAATGATTTGAAAATTGAAGTGGTGAATAATTGGATGAACCGCTTGATTGGAGATGCGGAACTTCCTGTAGATCAACGAAAAACATGGTGTCCGGTAAATCCTTATACGGCTGAAAGTCCATTGCAACCATCAGGTTTGATTGGGCCAGTGAAAATAAACTCACTTAAATAATAAAAAACGAATATCAAATTTTAAATTAAATATTAATCCAAATCATTTATGTAACGAACTGATTTACTTATTGATTTACTAAAAACAAAAATTATGAAAAAAAACAACTTATTCAGCAAAATGAAAGTTATTTATCTGGCAATTAGCTTTCTTACCGTTTTTTC
>CANFFA010000328.1 GCA_947445425.1 Paludibacteraceae bacterium | reverse complement strand
TGCATCTTTGCGTTCAAAATAATTTTTCGGATCGAACAAAAGAATACGACATTATATCTTTCCGATTACTTAAGATTAACCACAAAAAGCTCAAAGACAAGGTTCACAAAGTTTCACTAAGAATATCCTTATATTGAAGAGCACAAAGGAAAAAACATAAATGTTTTTTTAAAAGAAAGGTCGATTTACTTATAAATTATTTGTGATAAATATCTTATCTTGAAATGCATAGTAAACTAATCCATATAATGTCTAGTAATTAAAAATACTATTCTCGGTCTATCGTTAAAATTAAAATTAGATGAATTCAGGAACTGAAGCAAATAATATTGTAATAAAAGCAGAGCATCTCACCAAGCAATTTGGGGATTTTACTGCTGTTGATCATATTTCGTTTGAAGTGCAAAAGGGTGAGATTTTTGGTTTTTTGGGAGCCAATGGAGCGGGAAAAACAACAGCTATGCGGATGCTTTGTGGACTCAGCATACCAACAGGTGGTAAAGGAATGGTGGCAGGATACGACATTGAAACTCAAACAGAGAAAGTTAAAAAGAACATTGGCTACATGAGTCAAAAGTTCTCACTTTACGATGACCTTAAAGTATGGGAAAACATTGAGCTCTTTGGTGGTATCTATGGCATGAATGACAAAGAGATTAAGCTAAAGACCGATGAGTTGATGTTGGCACTGAATTTCGAAAATGAAAGAAATAAGCTAGTTGGGTCATTACCATTGGGATTCAAACAAAAATTAGCCTTTTCAGTCTCCATTTTTCACAGCCCACAAGTAGTATTTTTGGATGAACCTACAGGTGGTGTCGATCCGATTACGCGTCGTCAGTTTTGGGAACTGATTTACGATGCTACTGAAAGAGGAATCACAGTCTTTGTAACGACACATTATATGGATGAAGCAGAATACTGCAACCGTGTATCGATCATGGTAGATGGTAAAATTGAAGCATTGGATACCCCAAAAAAGCTAAAAGAACAATTTAATGCCAAGAGCATGGACGAAGTTTTCCAACAGTTGGCTCGTAAATCAACCAGAATCAACGATTAATCATGAAGCAACTTTTATCGTTTATCCGCAAGGAATTTTACCACATACTCCGTGACAGAACCACCATTCTGATTCTTTTGTTGATGCCCATCATCCAAATTATCTTATTTGGTTTTGTACTTACTACAGAAGTAAAAGATACAGCCGTTGCAGTACTAACCCCCACCCAAGACGAAAGCACTCAACGCATTATCAAAAAAATTGATGCTAGTGCCTATTTTAATGTTGTCAAAAAAATAGACAATACAAGCGAAATACAGACGGTATTTAGAGATGCAAAAGCGAAACTCGTAATCGTATTTGAGGATCATTTTGCAGAAAAATTAAAACACAATGGCAAAGCAAACATTCAGTTGATTGCAGATGCCACAGACCCTAACGCTGCGACTTCCTTCACATTTTATGCTAGCAACATTATTAATTCCTATCAACAAGAACTGATGGGTCATAGTACTAATCCCTATCAAATTAGCCCAGAAGTAAAAATGCTTTACAACCCTCAGATGAAGGGGGCCTTTAATTTTGTCCCCGGTGTATTGGGGATGATCATGATACTCATTTGCGCCATGATGACTTCAATTGCCATTGTTAGAGAAAAAGAGATGGGTACGATGGAGATTCTTCTCGTATCACCGATGCGGCCTATTTTTATTATCATATCAAAAATAATTCCTTTTTTCGTTCTATCGCTGATAAACTTTGGAACCATCATACTACTCTCAGTATTTGTACTGGAAGTCCCTATTGCAGGAAGTTTTATGAGTTTAGTTGCTGTTTCATTGCTCTATATCATACTATCATTGTCATTGGGTTTAACCGTCTCCACTTTAACTGATTCACAACAAGCAGCAATGTTAATTTCGGGTATGGGTCTGATGATTCCTGTAATGCTACTTTCAGGTATGATGTTCCCCATAGAAAACATGCCAATTCCACTTCAAATTCTATCAAATATTGTTCCTGCGAAATGGTATATTTCTGCCGTAAAAACGATTATGATTAAGGGATTAGGTATTACAGCTGTGCTAAAAGAGATCGGGATCATGGTATTCATGACCACCATTTTAATTGGTATAAGTCTGAAGAAATTCAAGATAAGATTGGAGTAGACTGATTTTAACAAATAAGTTGAATACAATTCATCAACATTATCATTAAAGACATAAAGGGAAATTCAATATGGATAGAAACATGGAAAGTAAAAGCAAAGCCACATTTGGGGCTAAGGCTAAGATATTAAAATACCTCCTCAGAAAAGAATTCAAGCAAATATTCAGGAACAAATTTCTGCCCAAGATGATCTTTATATTTCCGCTCAATGTTTTACTGATTTTTCCATGGGCAGCGAGCTATGAAATCAAGAATATGAATTTAAGTATCGTCGACCACGACCACAGCACTTATTCACAACAACTTACTCAAAAGATTATTTCATCTAATTATTTCAAATTGACAGATGTATCTCCCAGTTATGAACAAGCCTTAAAAAGCATAGAAAAAAATGAAGCTGACATCATACTAGAAATACCTTCACATTTTGAGAAAGATTTGGTTAACAAACAAGGTGGAAAACTCATGATCGCAGTAAATTCGGTCAATGGGATGAAAGGGGGAATAGGGATGACCTACTTAACAAGTATAGTCAGTGATTTTAATATGGGCATTATAGAGGAATTATTACCGGGAAAATCCGTAATAAGTAACACACCAACGATTGTATTGAACACGCAGTATCGTTTTAATCCGGGTTTAAATTATCGCGTCTTCATGGTTCCCGCCTTGATGGTAATGATTTTAACACTACTATGTGGATTTTTACCAGCAATCTCCATCGTTTTTGAGAAAGAATTAGGGACAATGGAGCAAATCAATGTAAGTCCAGTTCCAAAAACCACCTTTATTTTGGCTAAACTCATTCCATTTTGGTTGATCGGATTATTTGTAATCAGCATAGGATTTTTCATTGCCTGGGCAGTATATGGCTTAATTCCAGCTGGGTACTTCATGACGATCTATTTGTTTGCAGCCATTTATATACTTAGTGTTTCTGGCTTGGGCTTGGTGATTTCCAATTACGCTCAAAACACGCAACAAGCAATGTTTATCGTCTTTTTCTTTATGCTGGTCTTTATCATGATCAGTGGATTATACACACCAATTGACAGCATGCCTGAGTGGGGGAAATGGTTGGCGGCTTTCAATCCTTTGAAGTACTTTATGGAGGTAATGCGGTCTGTTTATTTAAAAGGAAGCAATCCTTTACAGCTTTGGAAGCAGTTGGTGGCTATGTGTAGTTTTGCCATTTTCTTTAATATCTGGGCAGTAATGAGTTATCACAAAAAGAATTAATTCAATTTAGTAAACTTTTAAAGAAAATTTTAGAGTTCTGCTTTATATTGCTCAAAAAGATTATTCAAAGCTCAAATAAGGTTGAAGTCGATTGATATCCTCAGCCTTTATTTCAGTGATACTTTTCAAATCATTAAAACTATGTAGTGTCTGAACGAAAACCCGCATTTTTCTGAAAATTTTCAAATTACGGGATTTTGACTCAGGAAAAATGGTGCTAAATTTC
>CANFFA010000327.1 GCA_947445425.1 Paludibacteraceae bacterium | reverse complement strand
TAGTTTGCACCCATTTGGGAAAATTTATAAGTGGGAGTTTTCCTCTACTTTAGTTTCAAAGCCAATGGAACTAAATATTGAGTTGCTTCTTGTTAATTTAACTAGATGGGACAATAACAAAAAAATATGTGTATTGTAATGGAGGTTATAAAATATGAAAAAGTAGTTGCAACTTTAGTTTTTGAACGGAATAGGGAAGACAGAGTTCCAACTCTGTCGTACTGGAGAAGAGATGCATTTGATAAAAAAAAGGCTTAGTCTGCAAATGTTTATGGATGTCACTTTAGATTGTTTTGGGAATGAGATTTTTGGCTTTATTCAGGGGACAGAATTGGAATTCTGTCTTCCCCGAAATTTGTTCATCAGAAATACCTTGTTCCATGCCATTCCCACCAATTCTTCACGTAACCCGCTGATACCGGATTTTCTAGTGTGTAGTGTATCGCATTGTGCAAGTGCAGATTGTCTCGAATGGTAGTATCAAAGCTTTCATTGTGCCATACAGTACCTTTTCTATTTTCGTTCATATTGATTTGATTGGCAGAAAATCTTTTTACCGATTGAAGTACGTCCTGAAGGAATACTGGTTCTCCCTTTTCGTCTTTGTCAAGCACTTTAAAGACCCAATGGACATGGTTGGGCATTACGGTAAGTGCATAATTTTCAATGCGTTTTCCTTCCCAAAATAGTAGTGTATTGATTATGCTACTTGTGTTTCTCGGATCTGCTAAGTTGATAATTGATTTATTTTCTAATTGTAATAAATCTTCCAAGGCTTTCAAATAATTTTTGCGAATTCTTGAGAACTCAATTTTCGAATCAATTATTGATTTGTCGTCTGTATTTTTCGTTTTTAATATTTCTATTTTTGTACTGAGCAGCTTTAATTGCTGGGTGTAATTTTTAACTGCTTTGGGAGGTACAGCATCTGCTGTACACCATGTTACAAAGTAAGATTGTCCAGGTTGCTGGAAATGAGGTAGATGGCGACGATGAAATTCTTTCTTTTCCATTGGGTATTTTTTTTTGATTTGACTAATTTTGTTCTCGGCTCGGCTTGTTTTTCTCTGCTCTACGACAGAGTTCCAACTCTCTCATCCCAGGCTTGTGATATAATTCCTGATTTTTAGAGATTTTTAGAAATGGAACATCACGTAAAATCCCAATTGTTCTGTGTATCCATTCGGCGTAAATCGAAATGTTTTTACGGTAAATTCATTACCACCCGGTGAATAGGTTTTATCACTAGCTTGTACTGAGTTGTTTACAAAAGTCTCTGATTTTGTATACAATTGTCCATTGCGGCTATAAATAGTATTTAAGCTCATCTCGCCGCCAATACAGAGTTGTGGATAAATAAAATACTCAATTCCAGCAATCAATCCAGCCCCAATTCTAGAAGAATTCATCGATCTAACTTCTAATGGGCGCTCATTGGCAGTAGTATAGCCAGACAATGTTGGAGCTATACTTGGCAAAGGGTTCAAATCAGACATGGGATTAGCATAACTATTTTTATCCGTAATAGATTGATATCCAAATAAAATCTGCATACCCATAAACCCTCTTAAACGGCTTTCTCCGATGAACTTTTGAATTGCGAATGAGCTGAAATAAGCATTGTTGGTATTGCTTCTCGTGTCTATTAGCTCCTTATTGCTTAGTGGGTCTGAATAGAAAGCTGCATCATCACGGACATATGCCTTATCTATGTGATGAACTCCACTGATCGCTAGGGTAGCCCTAACTGCCATTTTATCCTTTATATAATACTTCCCATAAATGGCAGAACTGCTTAAATCTAAAGTATTATTATTTCCAGGTGCAGTGTTGGTACCATTAAACATATTTCCAATATAATTGAAAAACGGAGTGGCATCTACTCCCAAAGCATAATTCCCAGCTTGGGGAAGATAATCTTCTGTTACCGTCTGCGCTCGTAATGACAGTTGGCCTAACATCAGAAGCGTGATGGCAATTTTTAGTATTTTTATTTTCATTTTTTGTCTTGTTTCATTCATATTGTTTTAAGGTACAATTGTTCCAACACCAGCATTTAAATCTAAAGTTGCAATTTTAGTTGCTTTTGTAGTATTGTTTGTGAGATTGTATTGATAAGGTATTGATACATATCCATTTCCATCTCCTGCGCCCACTTTCTTATTTGTAGTGAAAATAATAGAATAATTTACGACTTGGTTTTTAGGGATGTTTACGGTATATAAGCCATTTGTTACTGTTGCGGCTGCCCCCCAATTGGCTGTGTAGAAATAGATTATAGTGCCACCGGGAATCTTTTCTAAACCAGCGACAGACTCATCCAACTGCGCTTCAGCTTTTCCTGTAAGAATTACGATATTATCATTTGGATCTAGGCTTATATCTACTCCCAAAGCTATAAAATCTTCGTTGGTAGTAATTGTATTATAGGTTTTAGTACCACTAAATGTAAATTTATTGCTGATGTTTTGATAGGTGGAAAGGCTCGGGTCTGCATTGATCACCCAAGTTCGTTTTGTACAAGTGAATTCTGTTTTGTAACTAAGGAGTTGACCTTTTGGTATATCAATCGTGTACATTCCATTTTGAATCGCAACAGAATCTTTCCAGCTTCCATTGAAGAAATTTAGAATAGTTCCGTTGGGGATGTTTTCCAATCCCACAATCTCATCGTTCAAATTCGCTTGTGCTTTCCCAGTAACTCTGACTTTATCTACAAAATTTGGTAAATCGGTAGCAGTATAAGCAAAGTCATTGCTAAGCGTTTGTCCCGAGCGAATGGCTACAATAAAGGGTGCGGTAGAATAGCATTTTTTTATTTGTGCAAATAATGCACCATAAGCTTGGGTTTGATTTGCCTCAAAATCAAAGGGTGTTATCCTGACATTCACCCCATTGGCATCAGAAGGCGCATTGATAATGTACTTACCATTGCCCCCTACGCTCACTGTATCTTGCCACTTTCCAGTAGTGGCACTTGGATTAATATCGATATAATTCACTTCCACCAGTAGTTTCGTGCCTTGTGGTGCAAACTCGTACCCTAGGCTTTGAAGATTCGTCTCCGCACTAACATAACCTGTGATGACTGCATTCGGCAAGGTGCTTACGCTCACAGGCGATGTGACCACTACCTCATCTTTACAACTGCAAAAAGACATTAAAGCACTTAGAGCTGTAAGTAAAATAAATTTTTGCTTGTTCATCTTTAATTGTATAAAATGAGTGCTTTTCTTGTTTTTCTAATTTGATTTAGATTCATTTTCATTGTTGTGAAATTAGCTTCTATTTTTTCTTGAATTCATATTCCTAAGGAGTAAAAAATAAAACTTTGAGCTCATTTTCGCTAAATAGTTAAGAGTAGAACTGTTTTCTAAAATAACTAGAGACAATAGGCTTATTATTAATCATATGAAAGCATAATAAGCATTCTTATTGTATATTTTTAATGAAATGAAAGTACAATTTGTAAAATAATTTCTTAGATTTGTAAGTTCGAACACTCGCTTTTGAAATCTTCTTTTCTCTTTTCTTTTCTTTAAGTAAAATAGCCCTTCCTTTATAAGATCAATTCTTTTTATTAACCCATTTTGCAGCTAAAACAACCCAAAATCCCCCAATGGGGTATGATTTAAGTTAAAATCGGC
>CANFFA010000326.1 GCA_947445425.1 Paludibacteraceae bacterium | reverse complement strand
TGAAATCTATATTTTCATCACTCACCAATGCTTTCCATAAAGCATTCAGTTTAAGATTCTATTCAATTCTAAGCATGCTAAAAGTCGCTATATTAGGTCCTGAGTCAACAGGTAAGTCAGCATTGACTGAGCAATTGGCTGCTTATTATCATGCTGAATATGTTCTTGAATATGCTCGGGAATATGTTGAAAAATTGAAAGTTAGTTATAATTACCAAGATGTTTGCAATATTGCGCAGCATCAAATAGAACAAGAGCTAGTATTTGAAAGTTCGGAGTCTAAGGCAGAAATGGTTATTTTTGATACCGATCTTATTTTTACCAAAGTTTGGTTTGCACATTGCTATGAAACCGTACCTGATTTTGTTAGCAATCGTCTTCAGAAAGGCTTTTTTGATGTATACTTGCTTTGCACCCCAGACATTCCTTGGGAGCCTGACCCTGTAAGAGAGCATGGACATGATCGTGAATATTTCTTTGATTGGTACCAACGTGAGATTGAGTTATTGAA
This sequence comes from Paludibacteraceae bacterium, assembly GCA_947445425.1. GTDB lineage: Bacteria > Bacteroidota > Bacteroidia > Bacteroidales > Paludibacteraceae > Paludibacter. The sequence continues at coordinate 3,141 of CANFFA010000326.1, read as the reverse complement.
AAAACCTTACCATATTATCTCTGGAATTGGAGAACTTCGTTTACAATCTGCGATAAAAGTATTGGATGCGTTAAAATAGTTCGAATGTGTAACTTTTTTTGAATTTCTACGTTCAATAATAAAACATATATTTCATTGGTGGATATTGAAGTCAAAAACCGCCACAATTATTATCCTATGAACGACAAATTATTTTCAACTATACAAAAATTATCTGAATTTGAAGGCTTTAAAGATGTATGTCATCAACAGATGGAGAATCATCCAATGCCTTCTATTGAGGTATTAAAAGAGATAGTGCAGCTTTCACGATCTATCTTATTTCCAGGCTATTATGGAGATGCAGCCGTAAGTCCACGGACCATGATGTACCACATTGGTGTTAACGTAGATCGTTTGCACCTATTATTGGAACAGCAAATTAAGGCAGGAATTTGTTTTGATTGCACACCTGGAATGAATTCTGACAGCTCTATTGAAAAATTATCAGACCAAATTGCCACGCAATTCATTGTGCAATTGCCAATCATACGCCAAAAGCTTCATACCGATGTTGTTGCTGCTTATAATGGTGATCCGGCAGCAAAGAGTTTTGGTGAAATTATCTTTTGCTATCCAAGCATACGGGCCATTAGTAACTATAGGATTGCTAATGCATTATTACATCTGAATGTGCCGCTGATACCGCGCATTATATCAGAAATGGCACATTCCGAAACAGGTATTGACATCCATCCAGGCGCCACCATTGGTGATTATTTCACCATCGATCATGGAACGGGTGTAGTAATTGGTGAAACTGCTAGAATAGGCAGCAATGTAAAAATGTATCAAGGGGTAACTTTGGGAGCCAAGAGTTTTCCATTGGATAAGAACGGCAATCCGATCAAAGGAATAGCTCGTCATCCACGCATTGAGGACAATGTCATCATTTATTCAAATTCAACAATACTAGGGACTATTACTGTAGGTAATGGTGCTGTTATTGGCGGTAACCTTTGGATTGATACCGATGTTCCAGCAGGCGCAAAGATGGCACAGAAAAGGTAAGAGAGTGATCAATGATTAACGATTAGTGATTAACAGTTACTTATTTGGAGAGACTACTCATTCAACAGATTTGATAAATTAATAATATTCATAATTGCTTGATTAGAAACTTTATCCAGCAATCAAAAACAGTCAATTCTCAAACGTTGACTGCTCACTTTTGACAATAAAAAAATATGGAATTTGAAATGTTAGCGAAAACCTTTCGGGGTTTAGAAGAAGTTTTGGCAACAGAATTGGTAAGCATTGGAGCCAACAATGTACAAATACAAAGACGAGCTGTCAGTTTTACGGGTGACAAGTCAATGATGTACAAGGCCAATTTGTGCTTGAGAACCGCCTCTCGTGTTTTAAAGCCCATCTTGACTTTTGAGGCAGCGAATCCTGACGAAGTTTACGAGCAGGTTAAAAAGTTAAATTGGAGTGATTATATGACCGTAGATAGTACTTTTGCTATAGATGCCACAGTATTCTCCGATGACTTTCGTCATTCTAAATTCGTTTCCTACCGTGTAAAAGATGCCATTGCAGACTGGTTCAATGAGAAATTTGACCGACGTCCTTCCGTACGTTTGGATGGAGCACAAATACTGATTAATATCCACATTGCAGATAAAAAATGTACCCTTTCTTTGGATAGCTCTGGCGAGTCATTGCACAAACGCGGTTACCGTGTGGCGCAGACCGATGCACCATTGAATGAAGCTCTTGCAGCGGGTATGTTGTTGATGGCGGGCTGGAATGGACAATCCAACTTCCTAGATCCAATGTGTGGTTCAGGAACTTTGTTGATTGAAGCAGCATTAATCGCTTTAAACATTCCACCGGGTATTTATCGTTCAGCTTTTGCATTTGAAAAATGGAGTGATTTTGACAAACAATTGTTCGATGACATCTATAATGATGATAGTTATGAGCGTCCATTCGATTTCAAAATTTACGGTTCGGACAACTCTCCTCGAGCAATCCAAATTGCAGAGCAAAACATAAAAAGTACTGGACTTAGCAAATACATTCAGCTTCAAACCACTCCGATTCAAAATTTAGAATTACCGGCTCCCGATTGCATGGTAGTGACCAATCCTCCTTATGGGGAGCGTATTACTTCGGATGATATATATGGTTTGTATGGAGCATTGGGCACAACGATGAAACATAAATTCACAGGAAGTACCGTTTGGGTCATCAGCTCACACGAAGAGTGCTTGGATAAAATCGGACTGAAACCATCAGAGCGCATTCGCTTACTGAATGGTGCCTTGGATTGCTGGTATTGTCGTTATGATATTTTTGCTGGGAAACGGAATGATTTTGTGGCGGCAAGAAATAAGTAGACCAATTAGAAGAGAAGAACTAAGAAGCAAATGCATATTTTCATTAAATTGATTGCTTTCTAAGTCGCTTTATAAATAAGTAAAAAGGTTCGGGAATAGTATTTCCGAACCTTTTTGGCATTAAATCAATACAGTTCATATTTTTATTGACAAAATACAGTGTGCAATTCACACATAATCAGCAACCTAAAAATTATGAATTATGAATTATGCATTATACATTAAAATTCCTTTGTCAATTCAAATAAAAACACTACTTTTGCAACGCAATCGCCCAGATGGCGGAATTGGTAGACGCGCTGGTCTCAAACACCAGTGGATTCACTTCCATGCCGGTTCGATCCCGGCTCTGGGTACGTAAAACCCCTCTTAATCTATTGATTAAGAGGGGTTTTCTCTTTCATAAGGTGTACTAAAAGTGTACTAAAACAAATAAATATCGAAAAGTCCACATTTTATATTTATTTAATACTTCTTCTCCTTTACTTCCCTTCTTTTCTTTTGATTCCCACCTTTCACTTTGTTAACTTTGCGGAATAAACCAATAAACAAAAAGTTATGGATAGCCTGGAAGAAATCTGCAATAAAATTCAAAGACCTATAAACGACCTCATCAGTTATCAAAGTTCATTAAATTGGCTCTGTTTAGAAACAAGCTTAAAAATCTATGATGAAGAGCAAAAAATAGCTACCATTAAAAATGCCAGACTTGAAACTGCCTCAGCACTTGTGAAGTTAATTCAAGAGAACGATAGAG
>CANFFA010000325.1 GCA_947445425.1 Paludibacteraceae bacterium | reverse complement strand
GCTTTGTCCGTTAGCAGTAGCATTGGTCTGAATATAACCATTTAAAATGAGAGACACATCTTGTCCTTCTGTTAAATCAAGGCCACAAAACGTATCAAGGTCATAATTAGAAGCTGGGTATGCCACTTTTACATTATTCTCCTTCATCAGCATCGATGCAAGGGCATAACAAGTTACTTGATTGTTAGCAGTATTCATAATTCTACGTACATTATTATCAGCATTTACACCTACCATTACTAAACTGTCATTTAATGCCACGCAATTCACGGTTGCACCACCTCTTAATCCACCAATTCCACCTACTATGCTGTAACCAGAATGATTGGTAGATTTAATAACTCCGTAACTTACACAATTGGTGATGTTTGGGGTATTATTTCCTACTATTCCTCCAACTATACAACTAGTATAAGCCCCTTCTAAACGAATACCACCCAAAGAGTAGCAATTTGTAATTTCAGGTCTGGCAATAGTTTGTGAACTGACCTCATGTGCACCTGTGATACCGCCTGCATTTAGTTTTACTGCAGTGGCTGGTGCAGCGAGCAATACGTTCTTGGCTATGAGCGCCACATTGGTCCAACAATTGGTAATGTTTACCCCATTTTGGATTTTACCACACAATCCACCAATATATATTCCTCCAATGGAGTCGATGGTCGTGAATTTACCCGTAACGCTACAATTGTAAATGTTTGTATTTGTATTGGCAGTACCAGCAATACCCCCTGTACAAAATGTTGAATTGGTAAGGGTCGTACATTTAGTATAGATTTTGAAATCTGTTAAACTCAAGTTCTTAATGGTGGCAGCATCAATTACCCCAAACAATCCTGCGTAAACCTGTCCAACATATGCTGCTGAAGTACCGATATACAAACCTTTGATTGCTTTGCCATTTCCATCAAATGTACCGGTAAATTTTTTATCAACCCCTGATGAGATGGGAGCCCATTTAACTGTTTCTGCAGTATAATCCAAATCTGCCGCTAACTGATAGTAGGCTGATCGATAAATGTTTGAACTGGTATTGTAAGTTGAATTAATGGAGTCGCGCATTTCGCGTAAATTTGCGATGGATGCAACTTGATATGGAGACTGTGCAGTACCAGCCCCAGTTAATTGAAATGCTGCCTTTAACATCGGCATAGATAGGCAAACTGCCACGAAGAGTAATGATAACTTTTTCATTGTGTTTTGTTTTTAATTAATAGATTATTTTTATTGATAAGAATTTCGTGCTCTGTAAATATATATAAACATCTCGAATTGAAAAAATTTAGATGAATTGTTTTTTTTTTATTCTTTTGAATAAATTTCTAATAAATAGAAAATAGTGTACTATGACAGACATACCAAATAAATGGAATAAAAAACAGTACTACTACAAATCCAAGCATTCCAAGCTCACATAAGCTAGGCGTTTCTACCTCCCTATCTGAACATTTTGAAAAAACATTTTCTGTTGAAATCACAATATCCTTGTTGATACCGAGATATTTATCATAAGTTGTTTCCATAATAATTGAATTTAGAGGTTGATATTCATATACCTGAGAAAAAACCATTTAAAGGGATTTTTATTCTTCAAAACATTTTAGAAACTTGAAATAATGACTCAATACCATTTGTTTACGAAATTGTGCTGGCTTCATTCAATAAGACTTACGAGAAATCGTAAATTTATTTATAGGTACATCATTAGGAGCTCTTAATATTAATAAACATCTCATCACTTAAAAATTTACTTGATTCTGATAATAATTCACGCCTGATAAAATATTTTTGGATCGTTAATCTATCCGCTCAGATTGGGGTGATATTGTGTGAAAAGTCTATGGTTTAGACAATAGACAAACGCCTTGTGCTTTAGAGGGGATAGTCGTTGATATTCAAAAATAAAAAATAAGAGAGATACCATAACAGTACCTCTCTCATTCATGAAAAATAAACCCAACTATAAAACTACCTTAACAGTTTTAATTCCTTCGGGCGTCACCATTTTAACCATGTAAATACCACTTGTTTTTAGTTCAAGTGCATCAATATGCGTTTTGCTCGAGGCCACCAATACGCCAGTAGTGTTAAATACATATACTGCACCTACTTTGCTGTCAAATACAATCGTTTTTCCCACCTTGGTGAAATATGATTTTGAATCCATCGGATTGACCAAAGCAGTTGCCACATCAAATACTGCAACGAGAGTTTTATCTGTAGCACTTGATAAAGTATAGCTAGCATCAGTTGATACCTCTACAGATGATTCGGTCCAACGAGTAAAATTATTTCCACCTATAGCACTAGCACTTAGGGTTACACTTTGATTCGCAAAGGCAGTGGTCGCACCGCTTACACTTCCCTTGGATGCATCATTTGAGGATGCATTGATGGTCACCCAAGTTTTAGGTGTTACACCCGAAACGGAAGGACCTACCGCAACGTTTAACAGTATTGAAGCATTCCCTGCTAAATCTGCACCACTACTTTTGTCAGATCCATAAAATGCAGAACCGGTACTTGTGATGGATCCATTCATTCTCAAGTTAGTATTGGCGTAAAGTTCAAGATTCACAGGACCTGTTCCAAGGCCATTTACAATTCGACGTGTGACTACTGTTCCTGATGTAGTCGTAGTGGTAATATTATTCATTAAAGCTGCGACTGTATTAATATTCGCAGTATTTCTGTAGGAAGCGATACCACAAACTGAAATATTTCCAGTCACCGATTTACCTTCTAAATCACCACTGGCATAACAGTTGTAAAGATGAGGTGAATTCATCCCAGCAATACCTCCAATATACACTCTTTGTGCCAAAAGCCCCTCACCATAAATTGTGCCTTTAGCATAAGAGTTTATTATTTGTGGCATCGTCCCACCTTGTTGTAAAAAGTAGCCGGCAACTCCTCCAATATAGATATCACCTGTGCTGGTACCACTATTGATTACAGAAATATTTACGTTGGTAGAGCAGTTGATAATATTGGTAGCAGTGCCAGTACCTGTACCATTTTGAATTCTACCCACAAGTGCACCGACTTCCATTTCGTTGGTCACAACCCCTGTTGTATTGTGTATTAAATTTATAGTACCCGAAACATGGCAATTTTCTATTAAATTACCCGCTGAAATATGGCCAGCTAAGCCACCGATGAATAAATTTCCTGAAGAGGTTCTTTCTAGATAAAAAGAGAGATTTGACAGAGTTAAATTTTTAATTACAGCACCATCATCAACAGAGCCAAAAAGACCTGAAGATGGGTTTTGATTTGCCTTTGAGGAGACAGTGCCAATAGTCAAATTTGAAATGGTTTTGTTGTTTCCGTTAAAAATACCTTTGAATTTTGTTGTAGTTAATGAGCCAATGGGCACCCATGCTGTTGCAGTAGTGGTAGCTCCCAAGTCCAGATCCGCTGCTAGTTGCACATATACAGTGAGTGCGTTGTAGGTTGCATTTTGTAAATTTACCTCGTTACGGAAAAATGCCAAATCCGAAACTGAAGATATTAAATACGGATCACCCTCAGTACCTGATCCAGACAAGGAGCTTACTGAGCTATTGGTCTGTGTACCTGCTAAAACGGAAGAGAGTAAAACTACGCTAGAGATAAAGAGTAATAATAGCTTTTTCATAATGTTGAGTTTTTAGTTTGAATTTATT
>CANFFA010000324.1 GCA_947445425.1 Paludibacteraceae bacterium | reverse complement strand
TTCCACAAAACAATCCAGTAATTCCTTTACTCCAAAGGTATTCAATGCACTACCAAAAAAAACAGGTGCCAATTCGCCAGCTAAATACTTTTCTGTATCAAAATCAGAGTAAACACCATTTATCAGCTCCATATCTTCACGCAATTTTGCTGCATCATGTGGGCTGACAAAGTTCTCTAATTCTGGACTATTGATGTCTGAAAAAGCAACTGTTTCACTGATTGTCTGTTTATTGGGAGTATAAAGCTCTAAGTTTTGCTTGTAAATATTATAAACACCTTTAAAAGAAGCACCCATATTTATAGGCCAACTCAAAGGTCGAACATTAATTCCCAATTCAGCTTCTAATTCGTCCAAAAGATCAAATGGATCTTTTCCTTCACGGTCCATTTTATTCACAAACACCATCACTGGGGTGTTGCGCATCCTACAAACACTCATCAACTTTCGGGTTTGTGCTTCTACACCTTTTGCTGTATCCACAACAATAATTACACTGTCTACAGCAGTCAGTGTACGATAAGTATCTTCTGCAAAATCCTGGTGACCAGGTGTATCAAGGATGTTTATTTTGTAATCTCTATATTCAAAACCCATCACAGACGTTGCTACAGAGATACCCCTTTGCTTTTCAATTTCCATCCAATCGGAAGTTGCCGTTTTCTTAATTTTATTGGATTTTACGGCTCCAGCAACGTGAATTGCACCCCCAAAAAGTAGAAGCTTTTCAGTTAATGTGGTTTTTCCTGCATCGGGATGACTGATAATGGCAAAGGTACGTCGACGTTGTATTTCTGAATTTAAACTCATTATGAATGTGTTAAGTCCCTAGATAAATGGGAATTTATATCTTTTATTAAAACTGATTTGAGAGTACAAAGGTACATTTTTTGAGTTGAATACCCAACTGAGACTACCAATTCAAGATAGCTAGAAAATTTCATAATGTTAAGGTCAATTTAGTTTAACACTTACAAGCTTTCAATATTTTCACATAAGATATGTAAATGTAAATTAAAAGTGTTATTTTTGCAGTACGTTTCAAAGACGAATAAACAGCTATTTATTGCTGACAGAAATAAAAAATAGTCTTCAAAAGACAAACATTGGAATGAAGTTATCAAACTATTTAAAATTTAATAATAAAATTATGGGTAAAATTTCAGATGTAGTTAAAGCAGGTGTAGTTACAGGAAGTGACTTACAATTTATCTTTAAAGTAGCAAAAGAAAATGGTTTTGCAATTCCAGCAGTAAACGTAGTAGGTTCTTCTACAGTAAATGCAATTTTGGAAGCAGCTAAAATCGCTAATGCTCCAGTAATGATTCAGTTCTCTAACGGAGGTGCTGCTTTCAATGCAGGTAAAGGTTTAAAAATGGAAGGTCAACAAGCTGCTATCTTGGGTGCAGTTGCTGGAGCAAAACATATCCACACATTGGCTGAAGCTTATGGTGTTCGTGTTGTTCTTCACACTGACCACGCTGCTAAAAAATTACTTCCTTGGATTGATGGTTTGTTAGATGCTAGTGAAAAAAACTTTGCTGAAACTGGAAAACCACTTTTCAGCTCACACATGTTAGATCTTTCTGAAGAGCCTTTAGAAGAAAATATCGAAATTTGCGAAAAATACTTAACTCGTATGAGCAAAATGGGTATGACTTTGGAAATGGAATTGGGTATCACTGGTGGTGAGGAAGATGGTGTTGACAACAGCGATGTTGATAACAGCTTACTTTATACTCAACCAGAAGATGTTTACAAAGTATATGCTGCTTTGAGCAAAATTTCTCCTAACTTCACAATTGCTGCTTCATTTGGTAATGTACACGGTGTTTACAAACCAGGTAATGTGAAATTGACTCCAGTAATCTTGAAAAATTCTCAAGAATATATCAAAGCAAAAGCAGGTATTTCAGAAGCTAATCCAGTAAACTTTGTATTCCACGGTGGATCAGGTTCTACAAATGCTGAAATCCGCGAAGCAATCAGCTATGGTGTTATCAAAATGAACATTGATACTGATACTCAATGGGCTATGTGGGATGGTGTACGTGCTTTCGAAGCAGCGAATCGCCCTTACCTACAAGGTCAAATCGGTAATCCAGACGGTGCTGAAAAACCTAACAAAAAATACTACGATCCACGCGTTTGGTTGCGCAAAGGTGAAGAAGCTCTTATTGCACGTTTGCAAGTAGCTTTCGAAGATTTAAATGCTATCAATAGCCTTTAATCAGACCATTTAATTCAGATAAAAATCCCAGGTTTGCACAGAGATGTGCAGGCTTGGGATTTTTTTATTGGAAACTCATTAACTAATTTGTCAATTATTGATCGGATATTTTTTGTTAAAAAAAATATGTATCTTTGAAACATCATCAATTATCTCATATTCACCAACCAATCCATGACCAATCACGATAACTTGACGGCTATTTTGATAGAAATGGAAACAGATGGATTATTTCAACAGATTGAAAACAAAGAAGATGTATCCGAAACTCCAATTACAAAAACAGGCTTGAAAAAATCACAAATCTTGTTTTTGATTGCACTTTTAACTTCATTGGCATTCTTTCTCTATCTAATATTGCAAAAGAAATCGTGCATCATCAATACGAGCCAGATTACTGAATCTTTCGAATAAGGGAAATGTTGAATATTAAGTACCTATTTTCAAATTTCTTATCACTAACTTGCACATTTTAAAAGAATAAACATGAAAAAAATGACTGAAATTCAAGGTTTTGATGAGCAGTTAAACGATTGGCGCCAACAGTTTAACAAGGAAATTCCTGAGCGGGTTGGTCTAGCATTTTACACAAACGAAGTTGGTGATGTCGAAATTGAAGTGTATATGACTGATGAAAATATGTGGATGAGTCAGCAGATTATGTCGCAACTATTTGGTGTAGAAGAAAATACCATTACTTATCACATTCAGGAAATCTATAAAAGTCGTGAATTAGATGAAAGTCCAACTACTCGAAAAATTCGAGTAGTTCGAAGCGAAGGTAAACGTCAGGTAAATAGGGAGATACAGTTTTATAATCTCGATATGGTAATTTCGGTTGGCTATAGGGTAAACTCAATAAAAGCAACTCAATTTAGAAAGTTTGCCACAAGGGTACTTCACGAATATATTCAGAAGGGATATGTGCTAAATGATGACCGATTTAAGCAGGGGCGTAAATTTGATGATGGATATTTCAAAGAGATGCTTGAGCGCATTCGAGATATTCGAATGAGTGAGCGCCGTCTATATCTTCAAATAACTGATATTTTTGCACTTGCTTCAGATTACGATAAAACCAGTCAGATTACAAAGGAGTTTTTTGCCTTTATTCAGAACAAACTACATTTTGCAATTGCAGGTGGAACAGCGGCTGAAATTATTCACAATCGGGTAGATGCAACCAAAGAAAATATGGGTTTAACTACATGGGCACATTCGCCTGATGGTAAGATATATAAAACGGATGTTACTGTTGCAAAAAACTACCTGAATGAGATTGAAATACATAAATTGAGATTGTCCGTTTCGGCATTTTTAGACTTGGCTCAATTACGTGCCGAAAGACAGTTGACTACTACAATGCAAGATTGGATTCGATTTATGAGTAGTTATCTCGATTTAAACGGATATCCTGTACTCGAAGGATTGGGAAGAGTAAGCAAAGAGCA
>CANFFA010000323.1 GCA_947445425.1 Paludibacteraceae bacterium | reverse complement strand
TTTTGAAGGTAGTAGTAATAATAATCTTTTTACTGATGAATTGATTAACGGAAAGGAATATGTTTTGACATTCAAAACAACTGTCCAAATCAATGAATATTTGCCAGGAAAAGAGCCAATAGGCGAAAATAAACAAAATGCACTCGACTTAGTGATTGACTTTCAGCAATTAAGCAAAGGTTGTTATTTGTATTATAAAACAGTTAAAGCTTCGAATCCAGGTGATTTCTTTGCCGAACCTGTTCAGATATATAACAATATAAAAGATGGATTGGGTATTTTAGGAAGTTATTCTCATTCGGTGAAAACCTATAAATTGCAATAGAGTCATTTCTTTGTGCTCGAGTAAGTTTGATTTTTTTTGATACTCTCAAGCCTGTATTTGCTCTGAAAATGGGTGAGGGTTTGTTAATTGAAAAAAGATTTTCATAACGCTTGTAAATCCAAAGAAAAAGAGTATTTTTGCAGTCCGTTTATTATCACAATGTAGGGGTCAGTTCTATTGTGTGTAAATGTCCTATTTTGTGCCGATTAGCCTCTTCCAAAATAAGATTGAAGCAAATAAAAAGACCCAATTATTAATCAAAAAACATTTTTATAAAGTGGATACGTTAAGTTATAAAACCATTTCTGCCAACAAAGCTACAGTGCAGAAAGAATGGGTAGTTGTGGATGCTACCGATTTAGTGTTGGGACGTATGGGCTCAAAAGTTGCTAAACTTTTGCGTGGCAAATACAAACCAAGTTTCACTCCTCACGTTGATTGTGGTGATAATGTGATTCTTATCAATGCTGAGAAAGTTAAATTGACCGGTAATAAATGGACAGATCGCATTTACCTTAGCCACACTGGCTATCCAGGTGGTCAACGTGAAATTACACCGGCTAAATTGATGGAGAAAAGCTCTGAAAAACTTATCCGCAAAGTGGTGAAAGGTATGTTACCTAAAAACCGTCTTGGAGATAAATTGTTGATGAACTTGCATATTTTCCCAGGTGCGGAACACAACATGCAAGCACAACAAGCTAAACTAATCGATTTAAACGCTATTAAATAATCAGTATGCAAGTAATAAATGCCTTAGGAAGAAGAAAAGCGGCAGTGGCTCGTGTTTTCGTTAGCGAAGGAACTGGTCAAATTACCATTAACAAACGCGATATTTCCGTATATTTCCCATCTCCTTTATTGCAATTCGTTGTTAGACAACCTTTAAGCAAATTAGGTGTAACTGAAAAATACGACATTAAAGTTAATCTTGATGGTGGTGGTTTTAACGGACAAGCTGGTGCTTTGCGTTTGGCAATTGCCCGTGCTTTGGTAAAAATCAACCCAGAAGATAAACCAGCACTTAAAGTTGAAGGTTTCATGACACGTGATCCACGTGAAGTTGAACGTAAGAAACCAGGACAACCAAAAGCACGTAAGAGATTCCAATTCTCAAAACGTTAGTTTTTTTATTTACTATTTACAAATTTACAATTTACAATGGCATGCTAACCTGTTGGCATGCACTTAAAAAATGTAAATCGTAAATAGTAAAATCGTAAATATATCAGGTTTAGTATCTAAATTGACGAGACTCTTGGTTATACTGAAAGGCTACTCGTCAATTGATTTACACAGAAAGTAAACAATTTTAAAACAAAAAAAATGTCTAGAACAAATTTTGAAGAATTATTAGAGGCAGGTTGCCACTTTGGTCACTTGAAACGTAAATGGAATCCAGCAATGGCTCCATACATCTTTATGGAACGCAATGAGATTCACATTATCGATTTGCACAAAACCGTTGTTAAAATTGACGAAGCTGCTGCTGCATTGAAACAAATTGCAAAATCAGGTCGCAAAATTTTATTCGTTGCAACTAAAAAACAAGCCAAAGACGTAGTTTCTGAAAAAGCTTTGTCTGTTGGAATGCCTTATATTACTGAACGTTGGGCTGGTGGTATGTTAACCAACTTTCCTACTATCCGTAAAGCAGTTAAGAAAATGTCATCTATCGACAAAATGGCGACTGATGGTACTTTCGAAAATATTTCTAAACGCGAAAAACTTCAAATTACTCGTCAACGTGAGAAATTAGAAAAGAACTTAGGTTCTATCGCTGATTTAACTCGTCTTCCTTCTGCTCTATTTATTGTAGATGTTATGAAAGAACACATTGCAGTAAAAGAAGCTTTACGTTTGGGTATTCCAATCTTTGGTATTGTTGATACAAACTCAAATCCTAATGATATTGATTTCGTAATCCCTGCAAATGATGATGCAACTAAATCGGTTGACGTAATCTTAGGTGCAATGGTTGCTGCTATTCAAGAAGGTTTGGATGAACGTAAGGTTGAGAAAATTGATACTGAAGCTGCTGAAGCTCCTGTTGATAAATCTCCTAAATCTAGAATCGTTAAAAAACCTAGAACTCAAAAAGAAGATGATGATGCTTTGAACGCTAACGTAGCGAAAAAATTCATTATTGAAGAAAAATAGTTTCCTGTAGAGACGAGGCGTGCCTCGTCTCTCTTGAAAAAATACGAACGAGTTACAAGTTATAATTGATGTAGCTGGTAGCTCGTTTTTTTTAGATTCACAAAGGAATAATTATTAATATAAACTTATTGCCTCTTACTCCCCTTCAGGGGATGGGGGTCTAAACAGATACAATTATGGCTGTTACAATGGCAGAAATTTCAAAATTACGCACCATGACGGGTGCTGGTATGATGGATTGCAAAAGTGCTCTTACTGAAGCCGAAAGTGATTTTGACAAAGCAATCGAAATTATTCGTAAAAAAGGACAAGCTTTGGCTGCAAAACGTAGCGATCGCGAAGCATTTGAAGGTTGCGTTTTGGCAGCTGCTGACGGTGGCTTTGCTGCTGTTTTGGCTTTGAAATGTGAAACTGATTTCGTTGCAAAAAATGGTGAATTCGTTGCACTTACTCAATCTATTTTAGATGTAGTAATGGCTTCAAAACCAGGTTCTCTTTCCGAAATTTCTGCATTGCCAATTGGCAATCAAACCATTGCTGAACTTATTGTTGAGCGCATTGGTGTTACTGGCGAAAAAATGGAATTAGATTTCTATGAATTCGTTCAAGGCGGAACAACTACTGCTTACATTCACCCAGGAAACAAATTGGCTACAATTGTAGCTTATGCTGAAGAAGGTGTTGATGCTCAAGTGGCTCGTGACGTAGCGATGCAAGCAGCAGCTATGAATCCAGTTTCTTTGGATCGTGCTTCTGTTCCTGCTAAACTAATCGAAACTGAATTAGAAGTTGGTCGTGAAAAAGCCCGTGAAGAAGGTAAACCAGAAGCAATGCTTGAAAAAATTGCACAAGGTCGTTTGAATAAATTCTACCAAGATTCTACTTTGGTTGAACAAGCCTTTATCAAAGATAGCAAAATTACAGTTGCTGATTATTTGAAAGCAAACAAAGCTACTGCTACTGCTTTCAAACGTGTTACTTTGAATCAAGAATAATATTGATTGACAATTTAACGATTGACAATTTACATAAAAACCTTTCGATTATTCGAGAGGTTTTTTTTATGTTCTACCTTAAATCCGCAATTAACTGTTAACCCAACTTGCAGCTTTTAGCTCACACATAGTTAAATAAGAGTTAAATAGTGACGGAATTTGAGTTGTTTTTGCCATAAATTTACCTTGTTCATATTCTATAAAT
>CANFFA010000322.1 GCA_947445425.1 Paludibacteraceae bacterium | reverse complement strand
TGTTATTAATTAGTAGCTCCCTACTAAGTAATTGTGTTTGGTTTGATACGCCAAATAATTATTAATTGTGAATTATAAATTATTAATTGTAAGCGGTGTTTCTCAAACGGGGTGCAAAGGTAATGCTTATTTTTAAACTAGCAAACTTTTGAAGAAAAAAAATAATTTATTTTTCATTCAACTTATTTTCTTTGTTTGAAAATTATGAATTGTGAATTATAAATTATGAATTGTAAAAGCTTCTCTCTCAAAGCGGGTGCAAAAGTAGTCGGTTTTATATTACCAACCTAATGAATTGGAGTTTATTTTGTAAATAGTGAAGAAATAAATACTAAGTATTTGATTTTAAATACGAAATGAAATGCTAAGAAATATAGAAATACTAGATTTCATTGAAAACAGATTTGATTTTACACAAAAATCAAATCTATTACGATAGTATTTTGATATTTAAATCAGGGAAAGTGATGCTAACATGAAGCAATCTACATGCGAAATGCAAATTTTAATCAATAAATTAGCGCTCGGAAACTATAAAGAGTTACAATATGGGCATAATTCGATATATATACACAGATACATATTGGAAAAACACAGAAAATCCATAATATAATCTAAAGAATAGTAGTAATATAAAGACCTAAAACATCTAAAAGAGAAATTGGTCACTGTAGATTACCGTTTAAGTATGAGAATGTACATATATAAACGACACTTAAAAATTGAAATATAATAAACACAAAGTCACGAAGACACAAAGTAAATTTACCCATTATCAGATTGTTCTAATCTTTCAGTAAATTTTGTGTCTTCGTGAGTTTATGTATATCCTTTTTTATCATTTTCATAAAGTGTCGATTATTTATGGCTACCTGTCGAGTTTCATAAGGTTGGTGAATAAAATTTGAGTATTTTTATTACCAGCTTATCGGAAAATAATCCTTTAAAAACTGTCCACTCCAATGCTTGCCGGTATTGATCCCATCAATAAAAGGATCACAGACCCTTGCTGCACCGTCCACAATGTCCAAAGGAGGTTGGAAATCGTGCAAATCTTGTTTGTGCTTGGACAATTCTGCCGGATCTTCGTCGGTAACCCATCCTGTATCTACTGCATTCATGAAGATACCATCTTTGGCCAAATCACTTGCCGAGGTGTGGGTGAGCATGTTAAGTGCCGCTTTCGCCATATTGGTATGTGGATGTCGGTCTATTTTATTGAAAGTATGAAATTTTCCTTCCATGGCAGATACATTTACCACGTGCTTATTGCCGGTATAATCTTTTCGCATTAAGGCTATCAATCTATTGCAAAGTACAAAAGGGGCAATGGAATTCACCAATTGTACCTCCATCATTTCTACAGGCTCAATCTGTCCTAATTTCAAACGCCAGCTATTCGTTTTTCGCAAATCTACTTGTTGCAAATCCACGTCCAATTGCCCTTCGGGGAAGAGCTCTACTGCCTCGTTTGAATTATCAAAACTATAAGGTATCTGAGATAACTGTGCAGAAGACTTAATCCCAATACCCGGGGTTCGAACATTCCAGCGAACGGTCATTGGTTTGTTCGTGTCATTATCGGAACTTGTACCTGTAATCACATCAATCTCACCAATACATTCTTGGTGGTGTTGCAATAATTGCTGTACACCTTTGGAATGTTCGTGGAAAGGTAGAGATTCATTGGCCATCAAATGTGTATAAAAAGTAGCTGGCCTTCTAACGGTTTGAGCGGCATTATTGATGAGAATATCCAGTCTTTCGTATTTGTTTTCAACGTAGGTGGCAAACATTTCCACACTCGGAATGTGTCTGAGATCCAAGCCATAAATGTGTAAACGGTGACTCCATTCAGCGAAATCTTTCTCTTTGGCAAAACGCACCGCCGAATCGGCAGGGAAACGGGTGGTGGCAATCACCGATGCACCAGAACGCAACATCATTAGCGTAGCGTGATATCCAATTTTAAGTCTGGAACCTGTTATCAAAGCCACTTGACCTGTCATATCGCAGCGTTGAAATCGTTTGATGTAATTCAAATCGCCACATTCCGTACACATGGAGTCGTAAAAGTGATGTATCTCCGTATATCTTTTTTTGCAGACATAACAATTTTGAGCCGAGGTAAAGGCATGCTTATCTACTGAAGCCGCTGATTCCGGTAAGGCAATCTGCTCAGGAGCTTCAAAAATCTTTGCGAGTCGCGCACTCCGAATACTGGAGGCTGCTCTGGCTTTACGATTGATCTCGGTAAGCTCTTGCTTTTTGACCACTTTTACCCCTTTGTTCCGCTTTTTTAGTTCGGCTCTATCAGGACGTGTAATTTGTCCGGCAGCCTTCATGAGTTGTATCCTTTGCTCTTCGGGCAGGTGAATCAGTTGATCCCCATTGGCTAGTAGATGTTCTAAGACGGAGATGCAATTCTCTATATCACTGTTGTTTAAAAGCTCTTTTTGCTCTTTGTTAGTTTTCATTGTTTTCTTTTTTGGACTACACTGCAAAGGTAATTCTTATTGATGAATAGAAATAGAAATATCGCTTATTTCTATTTTGTATTTTTATTCGAAACCGTATAAATATAAAATAAATTATTACTTTTGCCAAACTATCTGACCAATGTATTGTTTTATAAGTAGATGAAAAAACTGGTTTCCATATTATTTGTTATTGTCATTCTATTTTCAGGATTACATTTAACGATAGCAACACATTTTTGTGGTGGGGAAATTGCTGCTGTTAAGTGGTCATTGTCTGGAGAAAAGGCTGGATGTGGAATGAATGATGTAAAGTCTGAAAGCGCAGCAAGTTTTGAGTCGGATTGTTGTCATGATCAATTGGCAGCTTTTAACTTGGACCACGATTATAGCCCTTCCAGTTTCCAAATACCAGTAGTATCTCAACAACTTTTACCGCAGTTTTTAATTTCGGTATTTACTTTCGTCCAAAATTTTTCTCCACAACAAATTTCTTACGCATCTGTCCATCCGCCTGGCAACTTGCAGCCCAGCGATGTCTACCTTCCAGACATTTGCGTTTTCCTTATTTGATTTTTCCTCCTCAATCTATTTTAGCAAAAGTTATAACTTTTAGCTAAGGCTTTGTCATTCCCTATTTTGACCTATTGAACCACTAATAACGGGTTTAAGCGTCATCTCCCAAAATGATATGCATTATTGAATGAGCTATTTAGGTTCATTCCTATTTTGAATATCATTTTTATCTAAATCAATTTATTTTATAAACCCGTCCTAATTACCAGCTAAAACCATGGAATTAGTGACAAAAAACCGTAGTAAAATGAGAAATTTAAAATTCATGTTTGGCGCATTGTTTGCGCTAGTATTCAGTGTTAGTGTAATTGGACAAGTGCATGGTAGTAAGACCGAAATGATTAAAGTATCGGGCAATTGCGAGAGCTGTAAATCACGTATAGAAAAAGCGGCAAAAGTTGAAGGCGTGAGCAAAGCCGATTGGAACGAGAAAACGAAAATGATGACTTTGGTTTACAATCCTTCGAAAGTGAAAAGCGATGCGGTACAAAAAAAGATTGCAGATGCAGGGCACGATACTCCTAAATTCAAGGCTGATGTGAAAGTTTACAAGACCTTGCCGGGATGTTGTAAATATAGATAGAGAGCCGCAATTGTAGAGCCGCAATGAATCGCGATTGGAATAGAGACGCGATGAATCGCGTCTCTACAACC
>CANFFA010000321.1 GCA_947445425.1 Paludibacteraceae bacterium | reverse complement strand
TCAATTAAATATCTCGCGATATCGGGCATTCTAAACAATACTTCGTTTTCATTGCTTGAAAACAAAGCTTTTTCATTTTTAACATTAGGCAGCTCCCCAGGCACTTTGCCATAAGCCAAAACAACATCTGTTGGGCCTTCTGTCAAAATTAACTCGGGAAATTCAATATCTGTTTCAATGATGATTCCCCCTGCGATGTACTTTTTTTGCATGGGGCGAAAATACAAAAAATTCGACTAAACAAGTATGGAAAATTTCCTCCACACCAACAACTAGAATCTTCTGTATTATGAACCGTATGATCCTGATTCCACCGAAGTTCCAAAGGGTCCAGAAGCCGTTGAATCTACATCCACTAAATTAAATTGGGGACTAACCCAAGTTTTCTTGTTTTCCATAATTGTAATTTTTGGCTAAGATAAAAAAAACTTTGATATCGGTACTTATTAATTTTCGAGATGCTTTTTTATTTAGTACTTTCCAAGTTGGATGAAAGGTAGTTCCATAAAATAATATAAAGGAACGACCATAAGGGCTTCACCATTTACTATAATTATGGTAACAATAAAAAATCCCCAACAAAGGTGAAGAAGGATATTTATTATTAAAGCAGGAATTTAAGTGGGTATAGCAAAATAATGAGTGTGTTTTGATTGCGAAAGCCCTTTACTTTTTTCCATAATGATTTTGGTAATTCGTTAACAAACGTAAACAAGTAGCTGTAGTGAAAATACCATTCACATCATGCTTCAGCCAACTTAAAGATGAATTTTGTAAAAGATGATTGGGCATCGGCACTATAATACGCGCATCTCCTATCCATGATCCGCTCACCAATTGCTCCTTCATAATAGAGGCTATGGCATTATCAATAATACTTTTATCTTCTCTAAGTAACAATCCAATTTCAACCCATAACGCACGATAAAAAATGCTGTCTATTGATGCAAAATCTTGCTCTCTCCACCACCTTCTTGCCTTATTGATTTGCCCATCAAACTTACTATCTTCTGCCATTAAGGCTTTCAAACAATAGTAAGTAGTGTAGCTATGGTGCTGCCACCAATAGCCCTGCCAATAGCCCTGCTCGTTTTGCTTACTTGCTATAGCTTCAATGGAACAAGATCCCTCCAATTTCGCTGCAACACCTGAAATACAAAGGTGAGAAGAGTTCCAACCCAGTATTCCCGATTCAGGTTGAAGGTTTATGTAACGCAATATATCCTCTTCGTCAACATAGGTAGTCAGCAAACCATCGGCACCCTTATATCTTTCAATAAGCGTTTTATGCCTCATATAAAATGATGGATCACAAAATGAGGCAAGATATAAACTCCATGCGGTGCTATCTCCATCACAAGGAGTATAAAAATTATAGCCCCATCCTTCACCCTCTCTGAAAGTATCTTTCAATGCGCACCACGCTCTATTGATTGCAGCTAGAACTTCACTCTTTGAATTCGTCTCATTCAATGCAGATGCTACATAAGCGGTCACCCATTGATCTGCTGCCCCTTTAAATATTTCAAAATCTTTCCAAAAACCCGACTGCTGTTGCTCACTTAGTAAAAACTGAATGGCTTTCTGTGCAGATTCTTCGCTACTTTCACATTGAGCCAAAGACCTAGTAATCTTCTCCTTAGAATTATTTAACCATATATTTCCATAGCCCAAATATGCTTTTGCAGAAATATCTCCCAAAGAAGAAATAGAAATTTTTAGGTGACTCACCAACTGTTTTATCTTCGAAAAATCTTTCTCATTTCGCAACAAAGATTCTATCGCCAAATGTTCTGGCCAAGGTTGTTGCGTTTCGAAAGGAAGTAACTCCTTTTTCCATTCCAAAAACAAAGATTTCTTGCTTAAAGTACATAAGTTTTGCTCCATCAATTCATCGAGTAATAAAGACCAACGTGGCTCTTCATCGGGTAATTTATTCCAAAAACACTCCAAGCCTATAGCAGGCAACACCGCATCTTTGTACAGATCGAAACTCACTACATATTTATCACAGTAAACAGATACTTTTTTCGCCCAATCTTTCACAACACCAGCATTGCCTTTCCATCCGCATCGCTCTAAAAATGGCACAACTTCTATTGCTGTAATTTTATAAATATTAATGCGTAAAAGTTCCTCAGGACGAGAAAGCATAAAGCCTAAGTAACCTAGTTTACAATCTTTCTCAGTAAAAATAATTTGCCTAAGCAAAGCTTTAAATACATTAAAATAATCTTCGCCTTTTACAGTTAGTATTAATTTTTCTATCAAAGAATAAGTTTGCTGTGCGCTCAATTTTTCTACCGCAACTTTAACAAACAAAGACGGCACCTGATAGAGTTCATCATTTTTAGACAAATCATACTCTAAAAATATACCTGGAATTATATGACGGAAATCATAAGTATTGCTTTCCCACAATTCTAAAAAATGTAGCAAAGGGCTCCATTTTGGTTGCTCATAAAACCCTGACTCTTTAAAAAACAACAATATGGAGGAAATATCATCTTCAGTTTTTATATTAACGTGAAAATCAACGGTATCATCATCACCCAATCTTACTTCAATTGCAGAGCGATAAATAGGAGGTAATAACTTGGAAATTATTTCAATTTGCTTTAACTGTTCTGGCGAAGAAAGCAAAGAAATATCTTGCTTGAAAATCTTAAATAAATCATTTTGTAATACCGACATACTAATTCAGTTTTACATTCATCTTTACAATTCCCCTAAAGCCAAACCTATCATTCCACTGAACTGTTTCATTTACTAGCTCACACTTTGGATACCTATTAAAAAAATAAGTAGTAGCTACTTTGATTTCCATTTTTGCTAAATGCAATCCTAAACATACGTGCACCCCATGCCCAAAAGCTAAATTTTTAATATGCTCTCTTTCGAGATTGAATTCATTAGGTTCATTATAAACAAGAGGGTCTCGGTTAGCTGCATTTACAAGTAGTAAAACCAAATCTCCTTTTTTAATTTTATTCCCTGCCATATCAAAATCTTTGACTGCAAAACGCCTAACATAACTTACAGAAGATTCAAAGCGCATTAACTCATCAATATATTGATTTGCTTTATCACTATTCTGCAGAAACAAGGCTCGTTGCTCGGGATACTTGAGTAACAACATGAGCGCATTGTTTAGGGAATAACTCGTTGTTTCGATAGAAGCTATTACAAACAAAATTGTATTGCTAACTAACTCATCTAAGGTAATCTCACCATTTTTATAGAATGATGCTAAATGGTGAATCAGTCCGTCATTACTATAATGATTGTTTTCAAGAATATTTTTAACAAATTTCTCTAATGTGAAAACAGCAAACTCAAATATTTTTTTGTCTTTATCGGTATTAGGAAAATAGGCGTAATGTTCGGCCATTCTTGACGCTTTTTTGATAACATCAAAATCAACTTCCCTAAGTCCTAAAATCTTTGTCATTAATTTCATTGGAAAAAAATTGCCATACACATCAGCTAAGTCAATTTCTTGTTCGTTAAATCCGTCACAAATCTTACGCGTTTCTTCTTGCATATATAACTCCAAACGACCAACAGCACTTGAGGAAAAAAAAGTGCCAATAATTCGTTTAAATGTTTTATGATCTTCTTCTGTTTGATTTAAAATCCAATTCGCCAAAAGTTTGCCTGAACTGCTTTGTTGAATTCCAGCTGGCTTTATTCTTTTGTTATATGCGAAGTTTTCATCATCAC
>CANFFA010000320.1 GCA_947445425.1 Paludibacteraceae bacterium | reverse complement strand
GTCCACTACAAAGCGATATGAAATTTCGGTATCCTGAAAATCAGAATTTTACGAATATAAGTCAGCCGATTTTAACTTAAATCATACCCCATTGGGGGATTTTGGGTTGTTTTAGCTGCAAAATGGGTTAATTCGAACGCAAATTCCGCAAATTAACGCAAATAAAGAATATGTACTTTATTTGCGTTAATTTGCGGAATTTGCGTTTAAAATAATAGAGTAAACTTGTACCCTATTTTATTACAACACTTCACTTTCAAACTCCCCGTCAGAAAGAAAAGTCTTGATCTTGGCCCCGGCTTTTACCTCCCTAATTGAACTTATTCTTTTCCCATTGATCGTACTCAGTGTGTAGCCCTGTTTTAGTAAAAGGCTTGGTGAATGACCTTGAATTGATTTTTCAAGCAATGCTAATTTGTTTTTTTGTTGTACTAATTGCAAACGGATAGTAGATTTCAAACGACTTTTTTGTCTGTCCAGCAAGTGAGTTTTTTGAACAACCCATCCCTTTAAAGTCTGCTTGATGCGGTTTTGTGATTGCGTAATGAAACGATATTCTTTTTCAATTTTGGTATTTACAAGGTATCGTATGTCTGAAAATGTATTGTTGATATGATTTTCTGTTCTTTGAAGTTGACCAATAAGAAACTCAGCTACTGCAGTGGGCGTTTTGAGGCTGGTATGCGCCACCATATCTAAAATGGAGATGTCACGTTGATGCCCTATCCCAGCAATTACTGGAAGCGGAAATTGGGCACAATTAGCCGCCAGGTCGTAAGTGTCAAAACAGGCCAAATCAGTCGTTGCACCTCCGCCTCGAATGATAATTACGACATCAAAACAATCAATATTTTCATAGATCTTTTCCAATGCATTAATAATTGACACTTCAGCTTGATCGCCTTGCATAATGGCCGGGAACAATTTGGTGTAGAAAGCAAATTGTGAACTGTCATTTTTTAATTGATCGCAGAAATCACCATAACCAGCTGCCGTTGCTGATGAGATAATGGCAATTCTTTGGGGTAGCATGGGGAGTGCTAGTTCCTTGTTCATGTCTAAAATTCCATCCGCTTCTAATTGGCGGATAATTTTTAGTCTGCGCGCTGCCATCTCGCCGATTGTAAAAGTAGGGTCTATGTCTCGCACATTGAGGCTAAATCCATATACCCCATGAAATTCTACCGAGACAGCTACTAATACATTTAATCCAGCTTGTAGTGTTTGGCCGGTTGTACTTTCGAAATAGGGTTTTAGCATCCTAAAAGTGGAGGACCAGCAGGTTGCTTTCGATTTCGCAAGAATTGTATCCGATTGGCTGTCTTTTTCTATTAATTCTAAATAACAATGACCACCTGGATTGTAGCGCAATTCACTGATCTCGGCACGAATCCATACCGGTTTTTCGAAACGCATTCGGATACTTTCGTGAATTTGGTCTGTGAGTTCGGAAAGGGATATAGAGGTCGTGCTCATCGAGGTGGGTTAATGGGAAAATTAAGATTTTTGTTCGCTTATCTGACATTTATTAACCTGCTTATTTCAATGTCAATCTTTTTATAGCACGCTGATTTCCGCAGAAAGAACGGATCTGAAAACGGATAAAAAAATGCAAGCATTTTTGATTAGCGTGTAGAATCAATTGACGTAGTCAATTTAAGATCCGTTATTCTATCCGTAGTGTCAGTGAAAATCAGTGTCCTATTCTTTTTCTTTACAGATTAATAGTTAAAACTGCTTTCTTATTATTCATTGGTTCAATAGAAGATTGTAAACAAATGTATTCTACCAATTAATCTCTTCTTTGCCTTGCAATTTCAGATAATCATTGGTTAAAGAAAAATGTTGATTTCCACTAAATCCTCGGTAAACTGATAGGGGAGAGGGGTGAGCCGATTTCAATATCAAATGTTTTTGTTCATCAATAAAGGCAGCTTTCTTTTGGGCATAGGCTCCCCAAAGTATAAATACAACTCCTTCTTTTTCTTCAGCAATATATTTTATCACAGCATCGGTAAATGTTTCCCAACCTTTACCTTGGTGCGAGCCAGCCTGATGAGCTTGAACTGTCAAACTTGCATTAAGCAATAAAACACCTTGTGCAGCCCAGCGGGTTAAATCGCCATTGGTTGGTATCGCTACTCCCAAGTTGCGTTCTATTTCTTTGAAAATATTGACTAAAGATGGCGGTAATTTTATACCACTGTTCACCGAAAAGCTGAGTCCATTTGCTTGCCCCTCATCATGATAAGGATCTTGACCTAGAATCACAACCTTTACTTTGTCCAATGTGCACGCTTTAAAAGCATTGAAAATTTGTTCCTTGGGAGGATAAATGGTTTTGGTCTGATAGGCTTTGTCTACAAAATCCATTAGTTCAGAAAAGTAAGGCTTCTCAATTTCTGTTTGTAAAACTTCTTGCCATTGTTTGGGTAGTATAGCATTGCTCATTGTTGGTGAATTAAGTCAAGTTGCTCATGTTTTTTGAACGCAAATTCGCAAGTCTACGCAAATTAAGTAAATCATATTTGCGTAGACTTGCGAAATTTGCGTTCTTATCGCTTTTCGAGAATGTGTTGGTCTGATTAATTATCAATTCCATTTACCGCATCCTTCAATTGCTCCAAAGCCTTTTCCAAAATAGTTCGTGAACAAGCCACATTAATTCTTAAATGTTGCTCGCCACCAGGGCCAAAGATGGTTCCTTTGTTCAGCCCTAATCCTGCTTTCATTGCAAAAAATGTATGTAGACTATCTGTATCCGCTAACCCTAGATCCTCACAATCTAACCATACCAAGAAAGATGCTTCTGGAACCATCGGTTTAACTTGTGGAAGATTGGCTTTTAGATATTCAACAAGATAATTAATATTTCCTTGTACATAGGTCAACATCTCTTTACGCCATGCTTCACCTTTTTCATAAGCGGCCATAGTAGCGGAGTAAGCAAATACATTTCCACCCGTGAGGTCATTCTTTTCAAGGAA
The DNA here is from genome assembly GCA_947445425.1 of Paludibacteraceae bacterium. GTDB lineage: Bacteria > Bacteroidota > Bacteroidia > Bacteroidales > Paludibacteraceae > Paludibacter. The sequence goes on along the minus strand of CANFFA010000320.1, from coordinate 765 downwards.
CTGTGAAAAAGCAAGTCTTAATTCAGCATTGGGGATGATGTAATTGGCAGTAATCAATGCTGGCATATTGAAGGTTTTACTTGGCGCCATAAAGGTGACACTGATGTTGGCAGCTGTTTCAGAGACCATTGCAAAAGGGATGTGTCTGTGACCTTCATGTACCATATCAGCATGAATCTCATCAGAAATAACGGTGATCTTGTGTTTCGCACAAATCTCAGCCAACTGTTTTAAAGTGGCTGCATCCCATACACGCCCCCCAGGATTGTGGGGATTGCACAAAATGAATAGTTTTGTTTTATCAGTTATTTTACTTTCTAGGTCTTCGAAATCCATTTCATATTTTCCATCCACCTCTTTTAGTTGGTTGAATACAAGGCTTCTTTTATTTTTCTTTACCACTTCTAAAAATGGATAATAAACAGGTGGTTGTACAATCACCTCATCACCAATTTCTGTATAGGTTTGTATTCCAAAAGACAAACCAGGTACTATGCCTGGAAGGAATCCAACCCATTGCGATTTTAAATCCCATTGGTGATGTTCCTTGATCCAATCAACAGTTGTAGAAATAAAGTTTTTTGGATACATAGAATACCCCAATATTGGGTGTCCACATCTTTCTCTAATGGCATCAAGTATAAAATCAGGGGTGCGGAAATCCATATCCGCTACCCATAAAGGCAATAAATTTTCCGTTCCAAAAAGTGCATTGCAGCGCTCTAGTTTTATCGCATAGGTATTTTTGCGGTCAATTATTTCGTC
>CANFFA010000319.1 GCA_947445425.1 Paludibacteraceae bacterium | reverse complement strand
CAACATTTATTGTTGAGAGATCTCAAGAAACGCCTAAAGGTACATATACTAGTATCAGTGGAAATAAAGCCACAGCTTGGGGACTAATTGCAGCGGCTGAAAAGGCAGGTATTCCTTTGTTTTTAGGCAGTTATCCAATTACTCCTGCTACTGATATTATGCACGAATTAGCTTTGCGCAAAGATTTAGGGGTGAAAGTAGTTCAGGCTGAGGATGAAATTGCTGGTATTACAGCCGCAATCGGTGCTTCATTTGCTGGTAATCTTGCAGCAACAAGTACTTCTGGTCCTGGTTTGGCTTTAAAGTCTGAAGCAATTGGGTATGCAGTAATGGCGGAATTACCTTTAGTTGTGGTTGATGTTATGCGTGGTGGTCCTTCTACTGGTCTTCCAACAAAAACAGAACAAACTGATTTATTGCAAGCACTTTACGGTCGTAACGGTGAAAGTCCTGCGGTTGTAGTAGCAGCAAGTTCACCTGCTAATTGTTTTCATTATGCATTCATGGCAAGTAAAATTGCCTTGGAGTACATGACACCAGTTATTTTGTTAACAGACGCCTTTATTGGTAATGGTACTTCTCTTTGGAAATTGCCTAAATTGGCGGATTTAGATACGATTAAACCCCCTTATGTTAAAAAAGGCATGGAAGGTTGTGCAGTTACTTTTAGAGATGAATACTCAAAAGTTCGTCGTTGGGCCATTCCTGGTATGGAAGGTTTTGGTCAGCGCAACGGTGGTTTAGAAAAAGATTATACTTCGGGTGCAATTTCTACCGATAGTGCTAATCACCAAAAAATGGTTGATACACGAGAATTGAAAGTGAAAAATGTTGCTAGTATTATTCCAAATTTGCAAATTGAAGGAAATCCTGATGCTGAATTATTAGTAATTGGGTGGGGTAGTACGCATGGTCACTTAATTAGTGCTGTTAATTCTATGAATGCAAAAGGTCATAATATTGCTTTGGCACAATTTAATTATATTAATCCACTTCCTAAAAATACTGCAGAGCTTTTGCAAGCATATAAAAAGGTGATTGTTTGTGAATTAAATAGTGGTCAGTTTGCGACTTTCCTGCGTTCAAATGTTTCTGGAATTGAGTTTTTACAATACAACAAAGTTGAAGGTCAACCTTTTAATGTTGTAGAATTAGAAGAGAAATTCGCAAGTTTATTAAAGTAATTATCAGTTCTATTTAAGGATTCAATAAAAAATATATTATGATATCTTCAACTCTAAAATACGTTGCAAAAGATTTTAAAAGCGATCAATACGTTCGTTGGTGTCCAGGTTGTGGCGACTATGCTGTATTGAATACACTTCAAAAAGTAATGGCTGAATTGGGTGTTGCACCGCATCAAACTGCTGTAATTTCTGGTATTGGCTGTTCTTCTCGATTACCTTATTATATGAGTAGTTACGGACTTCATACGATACATGGTCGTGGTGCTGCAGTCGCTACTGGTGTAAAAGTTGCAAATCCTGAATTAACCGTTTGGCAGATTACCGGTGATGGTGATTGTTTAGCCATTGGTGGTAATCATTTTATTCACAGTGTTAGACGAAATGTTGATTTAAATGTATTGCTTTTTAACAATCAAATTTATGGTTTAACGAAAGGTCAATACTCTCCAACCACTAAAAAGGGATTTGTTACAAAATCTTCTCCTTTTGGTACGGTAGAAAGACCATTTTATCCTGCTGAATTAACTTTTGGTGCACGCGGTACTTTTTTTGCACGTTTGTTGGATGTTGATTTGAAAAATTCTCAGGTATCCATGTTGGCTGCAGCTCAGCACAAAGGTACATCAGTTGTAGAATGTCTTGTGAATTGTGTCATCTTCAACGATGGTGCACATGGATATTTGGCTGAAAAAGATACGCGTTTGGATAGAATTATATTCTTAGAACATGGTAAACCAATGATTTATGGTAAAAACAGAGACAAGGGATTGATGTTGAATGGTTTTAATGTAAAAGTTGTAACGATTGGCGAAAATGGCGTTTCTGAAGCTGATTTATTGGTGCACGATGCTTCTTGTCAAGATTCTGCCTTGCAACTTAAATTGGCTTTAATGGAGGGTCCTGACTTCCCAATTGCACTGGGTGTATTTAGGGACGTCAAAGAGGAAACTTACAATGAGGCTGTAGAGGCACAAATTATAGCGGTACAAGCAAAATCTAAAATCAAAACCTTTGATGATTTGGTTGCTACTTGTGAACAGTGGGAAGTGTAATTTTTCTCCATACTTAATTTATAGCGGTATAGGCATTTTGCTTATACCGTTTTTTGTTAATTTACAATCCTTTTATAATTTCAATTCGAATGATTATCTTTGTGTCCTGATTCATATTTTAAAAAAAAGAGTTCCTGATTCTATTTCCAAGAATGAAAAACAAGAAAATCAAATCTCCAACGTCCACTTCTAAACCCAAAGGAAAGTCTAAATCCTCTTTTCTTCGTAAATGTTGGGTATTTATCCGTAATTTCCTCATTATATTTTTTGTTGTTAGTATTGCTTGGGTTGTGCTGGCCCGCTTTTTACCCATATATTTGACTCCTTTAATGCCTATACGTTCTATAGAAGCTCTGTTTCGTGGTGAAACTCCAAAGAACAATAAGACTTGGGTGCCAATGGAAGATATATCGCCCAATATGGTTCAAGCGGTAGTAGCTTCTGAAGATAATCTCTTTCTCAAACACAATGGTTTTTCATTCTTTGCTATTTCTAAGGCTTTTGAACACAATTTGAAAGGCAAACGAATCAGGGGGGGGAGTACCATTTCCCAACAAACTGCCAAGAATGTTTTTTTATGGCAGCAAAGATCGTATTTAAGAAAAGGACTTGAGGCTTATTTTACGGTTTTAATTGAGCTGATATGGAACAAAGAGCGTATCATGGAAGTGTATCTCAATGTAATTGAGATGGGTGATGGGATTTATGGAGTTGAGGCGGCTTCTCAAGAGTTTTTTGATAAACCTGCCATTGAAATTAGTAAGTCTCAGGCTGCACTAATTGCCTCCTGCCTGCCAAATCCACGAAAGTTTTTAGTAGACCATCCTTCGGGATTTGTAGAAAGGCGTAGAGCTAAAATACTACAACGCATGGGGCAAATTGGCCCTGTTAACTTTCATAAAAAAGAGCTTGCCAAAAAGAAAAAACACAAAAGAAAGCATCAAGAATGAGTGGGAAGATGATTTATCTTGATTGGGGTTTGATACCTTATTCACAAGCGTGGGAGAAGCAAGAGCTATTTTTTAATGATTCTATTCAGCGAAAAGCTAAAGGTTTATCAACCGATAACTATCTGGTCTTTTGTGAACATCCGCATGTCTATACCATGGGTAAAAGTGGTGACCATCAGAATCTATTGCTTAATTATATTCAACTCCAAGCCAAAGAGGCTAGCTTTGTGCAGAGTAATAGGGGAGGGGATATTACCTATCATGGGCCAGGACAATTGGTCGTTTATCCCATTTTTGATTTGGCTAATTTTAATCTTGGACTCAAGCAATATATTTTTAAATTAGAAGAGGCTGTTATTCAGTTACTTTCTAGTTATCAAATTATTTCCCAGCGGCTTGATGGTTCAACTGGAGTTTGGTTGGATGTCGGAACATTTTCTTGTCGAAAGATTTGTGCTATCGGCGTTCGCAGTTCTCGCTTTGTTACAATGCATGGTTTAGCTTTGAATGTGAATACTAATCTAGACTATTTTAATCATATTAATCCTTGTGGATTTATTGACAAAGGGGT
>CANFFA010000318.1 GCA_947445425.1 Paludibacteraceae bacterium | reverse complement strand
TTTTTATCTTTTGTATCCAAAACAAATTCAGCTAACCTTTTGGTGCAGGCGGTCAGCTTTTTCACAGCTCTGTGTTGTGTTGACCGTCCTTTGTACTCTTTATCACAAAGTTTTTCTATGTCATCTTTTGCCTCTTCAAATAAAGTCCGCTCTCCACCTTCCTTGTCCAAATAATTGATTAAAATAAATTCGTAGTTGTGTTTCTTAGCTGCTAGTTTCAGCACGATTTCTACCAGCTCTTTCTTTGAAAGTTCATTGACTGCCTCCTTTATTTCTGTTACTTTTCTTGCCATATTGATCAATAATTCACAATTAATAATTGAAGAATTGCCACTTTCTTAGTTGTTTGTAGTTGTTTTAAGCGATTTAATTTCATTTAAATAACTACGTCCAAATAAATTTCTTCAAACGATACAAAAATAGGGATTTATATCTTGGAAAGCAATATAATCATTTTTTATTAAAATTTCTAAATTTCAATAAAACACAAAAGGTCTACTGTTCAAATCAGTAGACCTTTTGTATAATAATTACTTTCTATGTAACCCACACTCTTTGTGTTCAGGGTTTTCCCACCACCAACGTCCGGCGCGAACATCCTCGCCTGCCTCAATGGCCCTAGTACAAGGCTGACAGCCAATACTTGGAAAACCTTTGTCGTGCAATTTATTGTAAGGTACGTTATTGGCTTTGATATAGTCCCAAACTTCTTGTTCTGAAAAATTGATTAAAGGATTCAATTTAATGAGTTGATTGTTCTCATCCCATTCCACCAATTGCATTTCCTTGCGGGTAATGGATTGCTCCCTACGTAGTCCGCAAATCCAAACTTCTAAACCATTGAAAGCACGTTTCAAGGGTTCCATTTTACGTACATTACAGCATTGTTTGCGTTGATCGATTCCGGCATAGAAAAGATTGACCCCCTCCGCCTTCACCATCGCTTCTACAGCCTCTGACTTAGGGAAAAAGACTTCCAATTGAATGTTATACTTCATATTGGTTTTGTCAATCAAACTATAGGTCTCTGGAAATAACCTTCCAGTATCCAATGTAAAAATTCTAGTTTCCTTGTCAATTTTCACAACAAGATCAGTAAGCAACTGATCTTCTAATCCTAAGCTGGATGATAATGCAATTTTACCTTTATATTCAGCAAGAAAAAAAGCAAGTACTTCTTGAGGAGTTTTACCGTCCAATTGCTGGTTGAGTTGTTCTATTTTCTGTTTCATGACCCCTGGCCCCTTAAGGGGATTTAGTTAGTATTGATTTACTTATTTTTCTACATGTAAAATATGACGAACGAAGCAAGCTAATTCCCCTTTAGGGCAAATGGTTCTAGATAGCAAATGAATCATCCTCTAAATCGTGTACAATCATTCCTGCACCAACTGTTTCAAAGGTATTTTCGTCAATTAACACCAAACTACCCGTGATACGATTTTCGCCGTAAGAATCATATTTCAATGGTTTCAAAGTCTTGATGGTAATGTGAGCAATGTCATTTACTTTCACCAATTTATCATCCAAAATATTCTCTAAACTATTAATATTTACCTTAAAATGCACATCTTTAATAATGGCGCGTGTTTCGTCAGTTGCATGACGAATGATGTATTTTCCACCCACATTCAAAGGTCTGTGATTCAACCAACAAACCATCAAAGAGACATTGGCACTTACGGTTGGCGCTGGCTCTGAACTACGAACAATCATGTCACCACGACTGATGTCTACATTGTCAGCCAAACGAATACTAACCGATTGAGGTGCAAAAGCTTCATCCAATGATTTATCGCCTTCATCTATGGCTATAATTTTCGATTCTGTTTTTGAAGGTAAAACAGTCACTGCATCACCAACTTTGAAACTACCACCCGAAATACGACCTGCGTAACCACGATAATCATGAAATTCATCACTGTGAGGACGAATCACATATTGCACCGGAAAACGAGCTGGCAAATTAGTTTCATCAACACGAACTGGCAATGTTTCCAAATGATGTAGTAATGTTTCTCCTTTGTACCAAGGTGTTTTGGTAGAAGCATCTACCACATTATCACCATCACGTGCAGAAATCGGAATGAAAATAACGTTTTTAAGCTTAAGGATCTTGGCAATGGCTTCGTACTCTTTTTTTATGGTATTGAATACATCTTCAGAGAAATCGACCAAGTCCATTTTATTCACCGCAACAATCACATTCGGGATTTGCAAAAGTGAAGCAATATAAGAGTGACGTTTGCTTTGCTCAATAATACCGTTGCGGGCATCAATCAAAATAATAGCCACATCGGCAGTAGAAGCGCCAGTCACCATGTTACGGGTGTATTCAATGTGCCCCGGAGTATCAGCAATAATGAACTTGCGTTTAGGAGTCGCAAAATAACGATACGCCACATCAATGGTAATCCCTTGCTCACGCTCAGCTCTTAAACCATCAGTAAGCAAAGCTAGATTTACTTCATCTCCACCGCCAAGTCGCTTGCTTGCATCTTTTACCGCCTGCAATTGATCCTCGAAAATTGATTTGCTATCGTATAATAAACGCCCAATGAGCGTACTTTTTCCATCATCTACACTTCCTGCTGTGCTAAAACGCAGCAACTCCATGTCTAAATATCCTGTTGTATCTTTCATTTTGTGTGCTTTACCCCTAGCCCCTAAAGGGGAACTAAGTTAGTTTGTATTATATATTATAACTAATAATCCTATTAAATCGATTGATCAATTTAGAACTGAGGATCAAAAATAACCCGCTTTTTTACGGTCTTCCATAGCTGCTTCAGAGCGCTTATCATCTGATCTACCGCCTCTTTCGGTGATGCGAGAGCTGGCAATTTCTTCAATTATTTCTTCCAATGAATCGGCAGTGGACAAAGACAAACCGGTACAACTGATATCACCAATAGTTCGACAACGTACCTTCTTCACAACAACTTCTTCAGTTGGTTTGCGTGGCATGGCATCAAGGGCGGCATACCAAATACCGTCACGTTCAAATACCTCACGATTGTGAGTATAATACAAGCTTGGTAAAGGAATATTTTCTTGAAGAATATATTGCCAAATGTCCATTTCTGTCCAATTGCTAATAGGGAAAATGCGGAAATGTTCGCCCAATTGTTTTTTACCATTGAAGATGTTCCAAAGCTCAGGACGTTGATTTTTGGGATCCCATTGTCCAAACTCATCACGGTGTGAGAAGAAACGTTCTTTGGCACGGGCTTTCTCTTCATCTCTACGAGCACCACCCAAAGCAGCATCAAATTTATGTTGCTCCAGGGTATCTAACAAGGTAACAGTCTGAAGTTTATTGCGACTAGCATTGTAGCCTTTTTCTTCTACAGCACGTCCGCTATCAATCGATTCTTGCACAGAACCAACAATCAAATTGGCCCCTAATCTTTTCACCAATTCATCACGATAAGAGATAGTCTCTTCGAAATTATGCCCTGTATCGATGTGTACAAAAGGAAAGGGTATGGCAGCGGGATAAAAAGCTTTATAGGCCAAATATGCCATTACGATGGAATCTTTTCCACCCGAAAAAAGCAAAGCTGGTTTTTCAAATTGTGCCGCCACTTCACGCAAAATAAAAATGGATTCGGACTCTAATTCTTTGAGGTGAGTTAATTTGTAGCTCATATTTTCTGTTGAATTGTTTATAAATAGTAGCGTTGAATTGATACTGTAAAAGTAGATAAAATTCATTTATCATGGAATACCTTACTGTAAGGATTTTATATACCATGAATGTGGTAT
>CANFFA010000317.1 GCA_947445425.1 Paludibacteraceae bacterium | reverse complement strand
TTTATCCCTATATTTATTTAGGTATTGGATTTCCAGCAATTGAGTAATTTACACCTTTAAATTTTTAATTAGGTCAATTTTGGTGAATTCAATTCACCAAAATTGACCTAATTTGGTGAATGAACTCACCAAAATTGACTTTGAAGAATAAATCTTAAAAAAAAATAGTATTTTATTAAAACACAAATGATTAAAAAATCATTATTTTACAATTCAAAACAGAATAAATGGAAGTTGCAATAATAGGAGGGGGCGCCGCCGGTTTTTTTTCAGCCATAGCTGTTAAAAAGAATCATCCAAATGCTCATGTAGTGATTTTTGAAAAGTCGGGTAGGGTAATGGAAAAGCTTAAAATGTCTGGGGGTGGACGTTGTAATGTTACCAATGGCTGTCGTTCTATCCCTGAACTTTGTAAAGCTTATCCTAGAGGCGGTAAGTCCTTAAAAAAGCCTTTTCATATCTTCAATACTGCCCATACTTGGGATTGGTTTGAATCTAGGGGGGTTTCTTTGGTACTTCAAGAGGACAATTGTGTTTTTCCAGCGTCTCAAGATTCACAAAGCATTATTTTTTGCTTTTTGAAGGAGACTAGCAAATCTAAGGTTGATATTCAAATTAATAGTGGGATTTCATCTATAGAACGATCTGGTAAACAATTGGCGGTTTATTTTGAAAAGGAATCATTAGCACCCCGTATTTTTGATAAAGTTATCGTTACTACAGGTGGTTCTCCTAGACTGAAGGGATTAGATTGGTTGGGTAATTTGGGTCATCAAATCGAAACACCTGTACCCTCATTGTTTACTTTTAAAATGCCAACTGAAGTAATTACACAATTAATGGGAGTGGTTGTTGAGAAGGCATTGGTTTCTATTCAAGGAACTAAATTTAAAGGCGATGGACCTTTGTTAATTACCCATTGGGGGATGAGTGGTCCAGCAATATTAAAACTTTCTTCTCATGCAGCAAGGTGGCTGAGCGAAAATCGTTATGAATCTAATATACAAGTAAATTGGGCCAATGAAGCGAACAATGATTTGGTATTAGAGGACTTGCAAAGCATTATTAAAGCTCATCCACACAAACTGATTACCAACAATAGACCGTATAATTTATCTTCAAGATTGTGGAATTATTTATTGGAAAAATGTGAAATTCCCCTTACTTTGAATTGGGTGGATTTAGGAAAAAAGAATATCAATAAATTGTTGAATATTTTGACCAATGATATTTATTTAATGCGTGGACGAGCCAATTTTATTGAGGAATTTGTAACTTGTGGAGGGGTCAGTTTGGAAAGTGTGAATATGAATACGATGGAAAGTAAAGTTTGTAAAAACTTATATTTTGCTGGTGAAGTATTAGACATTGATGCCATCACTGGTGGGTATAATTTACAAGCTGCCTGGACAACGGGTTTTATTGCTGGTAAGTTATTGTAAAGTATATATCTATTTTATAAATAGATATTTACATACTAATATAAAAAATCCAAATCATATTGATTTGGATTTTTTATGTTAAATATATAATTATTTAAACCCTTTTGTTTATTTATTGTTTTTATAGAATTAGTTCATTGTTCAATTGTAGTCCAATATGTCATACATCGTCAAAATTCACGGAAAGAACGAAGCTACTGAAAAAATTATGCAATTAATGCTTCAGTTGGCTACTGAAAATGATTTTATTGATGTGTATAGTGAAGCGGATCCCAATGTGGATTTACTTCCGGCTATTGAAGAAAGACTTAGTTATTTGGAAACAAATAATCTTGAACAACTTAGAAATTTAGCTAAGTGTGAATTGATTCGTAGAAAAATGGAGTACAAACGCATCAGTAAATTTCCACCTAAATCGGCTTATACTAATATTGCCGAAAGAACTAGTTTGTTTTCACTTGAAGTAGTGGAGCAACAATCTAAATAAAAACAATTATGAGAGCCATTATACATACCCAATACGGCCCGCCAAGCGTGGCGCAACTAAAAGAAATTGCCAAACCATTACCAGCAGACAAGGAACTACTGATAAAGGTGGTTGCCAGCACTGTGAATCGTACAGATTGCGGATTCAGGAGTGCTGAGTATTTTATATCGAGATTTTGGAGCGGAATGCTTAGACCTAAATATCAAACCTTAGGTTGCGAGTTTTCAGGTATCGTAGAAGCGATAGGGAAGGGCGTCACGCTATTTTCTCCTGGCGATAAGATATTTGGTTATAATGACGTTCAATTTGGCGGACACGCTGATTATTTGGTCATAAATGAGGATGCTTGTATTGCTAAAATGCCTACAAATTTTAATTTTATTGAATCTGCTCCGCTTACCGAAGGGGTTCATTATGCACTTTGTAATCTTAGGGCTGCCAAAATTAAGCATGGACAAACTGTTTTGATCAATGGAGCTACTGGTGCAATTGGTTCAGCAGCTGTGCAATTGGCCAAATACTTTGGAGCTAATGTAACTGCAGTTTGTGCTACAGAAAATGTGGAATTGGTAAAGTCATTGGGTGCCGATATTGTTATTGATTTTACCAAGGAGAATTTTACCAAACAAAAATACCGTTATGATTTAGTTTTTGATGCAGTTGGTAAAAGTACTTTTTGGAAGTGTATCTCTTTACTCAAAAGAAGGGGTGTTTATATTTCTACGGAATTAGGACCTTGTGGACAAAATCCATTTTTGGCTTTATTGACCCCAATTTTTTGGAGAAAAAAATTACTGTTTCCCATTCCAACAATTAACAAAGCTGATGTTGAATTTTTGAAGGAATTGGCTGAGAAAGGGCATTTTAAGCCTGTTATTGATCGAATTTATCCTTTAGAAAAGATTGTAGAGGCTTATGTTTATGTAGAAAGTGGGCAAAAGATAGGGAATGTGGTGATAGAAATATCCAAATAATTTAAAATTTAGCGATTTGAATAAGCATGACAAAAAATAGAATAGAAGCCTTTAGTGATGGTGTATTTGCAATTATCATTACCATTATGGTGTTGGAATTTAAAATTCCCCACTCTTCAAGTATCAAAGAATTGGTTCATTTATTACCCATTTTCATCAGTTATCTGATGAGCTTTGTGTATGTAGGGATTTATTGGGCCAATCATCATCATTTATTGCACACAGTTGAAAAAGTGACGAGTGCAATTATCTGGTCAAATATGGGTCTTCTTTTCTTCCTTTCGCTAATTCCTTTTACAACAGGTTGGATGGGAGAGAATCATTTTGACACGATACCAGTTGTTGTCTATGCTGTGAATTTATTGTTAAGCGGAGTTGCTTTCTATATTTTACAAAATGTAATTATGTCTGGCATTACGCATAGAACGAAGTTAATAGAGGCTTTGGAAAAGCAGAAAGTAAAAGGAATTGCCTCCATAATAATTTATTCACTCGCCATACCTTGTGCCTATTTTAGTACAATCGTTTCGGCTATTCTTTTTGCATTGGTATCGATTATGTGGATAATTCCTGATAAAAATGTAGAAAAGGCACTTGAGGACTAAAGCTATCGATCTAATAAGTAGGTAACGATGAATAATCGTCACTTATTTTATGTTCAGACAAAACGCACAAGGAAAATAAACACAAAGACTCAAAGCCACAAAACGGCTATTTTTATGTACGATTTAATTTGTGACTTCGTGACTTTGTGTTTATTTTTTTAACTTAATAAAGTGTCGATTTAATATCTACTGTTACTTAATTTACAATTTAATTTTTAAAGAATGAAACAAGGTTTATTACAAGTATATACGGGTGACGGTAAGGGTA
>CANFFA010000316.1 GCA_947445425.1 Paludibacteraceae bacterium | reverse complement strand
TAGGTGTAATGATACACGAAAGACAACAAAAACAATTATAAAATGGACCAAGAAAAAGTTCAAAATGCCCCCTCTTCTTTTGAGGTATTGAAAGAAAATAGCAATTATTTGCGTGGAACAATTGAAGAGAGTTTGAAAGACCCTTTGACTGGATCATTGCGTCCTGACGACCAATTACTTATCAAGTTTCACGGTACGTATCAACAACAAGATCGTGATTTGGACGATGAACGCAAGCATCAAAAATTGGAGCCTTTGTATAGCTTTTTAATTCGGGTGCGTGTTCCAGGTGGTGTGACTACTCCACAACAATGGTTGGCAATGGATGCTTTGTCCGATCAATATGCCGATTCTGCCTTAAAATTGACTACCCGTCAGGCTTTTCAGTTTCATGGGGTGTTGAAACGCAATTTGAAAACAACCATGAAGGAAATTAACGCTTCATTGCTAGATACCATTGCTGCTTGTGGAGATGTGAATCGTAATGTGATGTGTTCAGCTAATCCTTTTGAATCACCTGTTCATGGTGAAGTTGCAGAGGATAGTAAGCGTATTTCTGCTCATTTGACGCCACAAACCCGTGCTTATCACGAGATTTGGTTGGATGGTGAATTGATTGCAGGTGGTGAAGAGGATGTAGAGCCTATCTATGGCAAACACTACCTGCCTCGTAAATTCAAAACGGCTATGGCCATTCCTCCCCGCAATGATACTGATGTTTTATCGAATGATTTAGGCTTCATTGCCATTGCCGAAGGTGGTGTTCTTCAAGGTTATAACCTTACTGTCGGTGGCGGTATGGCCTATACTTTTGGTAATAATGCAACTTATCCTCGTGTAGCAGATGTGGTGGGCTATTTCCCAAAAGAACAAATTCTTGAAGTTGCGGAAGCTGTTGTAGTTTTCCAACGTGATCATGGAAATCGTTCTGAACGTAAAAATGCTCGTTTGAAATATACCATCGACCGTTTGGGACTTGATTTCTTTCGTGCTGAATTAAAACGTACCCATGGAATTGAATTGGCTCCTGTAAGAGCATATACCTTTGAAACACTGGGTGATAAATATGGTTGGACGAAGAGTGAAGATGGTCTTTGGCATTATGGTGTTTTTGTTGAAGGTGGTAAATTAATTGATAAAGATGGTTATTTAGCCAAAACTGCTTTACGTGAAATTGCCGAAATTCATGAAGGTACTTTTATCTTAACTGGAAATCAAAATGTGGTTATTGCGCAAGTTTCTGATAGTCAGAAACAAAAAGTGGAAGCCATCTTGAAAAAATATAAAATTGTTGAAGGAAGTTCACTTTCAATGATGCGTCAAAACTCTATCGCTTGTGCTGCTTTGCCTTTGTGTGCATTGTCTTTTGCCGAAGCGGAGCGTTATTTGCCAAAGTTGGTGGATAAAATTGATGAAATTCTAGAAGCGAATGGTTTGTTGCAAACACCAATCAGTATTCGTATGACAGGATGTTCAAATGGTTGCGGTAGACCTTTCCTTGCTGAAATTGGTTTAGTAGGAAAAGCGCCAGGAAAATATAATTTGTATTTGGGTGCTAGCTTTACGGGTACTCGCTTGAACAAGCTTTATAAAGAGATGTTGTCTGAGGAAGAAATCTTAGCGACATTGACGCCGATTCTTGCTGATTATGCCAAAAATAAAAATGCTGATGAGCACTTTGGTGATTTTGTAATCCGCAAAGACTATATTAAGGCTGTATTAGAAGGAAAAAACTTCCATGCATAAATATTAACGATTAACGATTAGTGATTCGTGATTAATGATAAATGATTAGTGATTAATGGCTTAGTTTGCTATTAATCATTAATCACTAATCGTTAATCACTAATCGTTAATCACTAATCGTTAATCACTAATCGTTAATCACTAATCACTAATCACTATTCCCATGACCCGAGAAGATCTTCAATTTTTACCCATCTCCATCAACGTAACCAACAAGAAAATACTTCTGATTGGTGGAGGAAAAGTGGCAACCCACAAAGGGAGTATTATGGCTCGTTTTGTGGATCAAGTGACGGTGATTGCACCAGAATTTTCTGATGAAATTAAAGCTTTGCCTTTTACATTTATTCAGAAAGAATATGAGAAAAGTGATCTTGAAGGTTTCTTTTTGGTTTATGTTTGTACTGGTGACCATGAATTGAATACTCAGATTAAAGTGGATGCTGAGGAGCTAAACATTTTAACCAGTGTTTGTGATGCACCACTTTTATGTGATTTTACTTCTCCTGCTATTCACAAAGAGGGCCATGTAACCATCTCTGTGGCTTCTAATGCCCGCAATGTATATCAATCCGTGGACATTAGAAATCAGATTACAGAATTAATTAAAAGCGAACAGTTGATCATAAAAAGTGAGAACTTACCTGAAGTCGGGTAAGCTATTCATTTATAAATACATTTTCTACACCTCAATCAATGTCGGTAATTATCGATATTGATTGAGGTGTAATTGTTTTGTCAATTCCTATGAAGACTGAAATAACCGTGTTGAATAAAATATGTGAATTTAGTCTTTTTTTTAATCCGTTTTAAAGTAAACGAACCACATTATCGTCTCTATTTGAAACTAAAACCTTTATTTTATGAAATTAATATTTCTCAGTATAATGATTCTTACCATTTTTGCATTCAATGCATTTGCTTGGATGCGAGGATGGCAAGCACTTCCTATTGGCTCTGTTTTTCGTCCTATTTTCTTAGGAACGATGATAGGCTTATATCTTACTTTTTTGGTCGGTATGTTTTTGGGTGGAAAATTACCACCTCCATTGGGCAAGGTCATTACTTTCATTGGCTTTAGCTATTTTCTTTTTGTCATTTATCTACTCTTATCCTTTTTGATGGTAGATATTGTTCGCTTGTTTAATTATTTTCTTCATTTTGCCCCTTCGGGAATGTTGGTCTTTCGCCAGTGGGCAATGCTGGGTAGTGTAATTGGTATTGCTGGTCTAATGATTTGGGGTAATTATAATTTCAATCATCCAAAAGTGGTCAGATTGGAAATGGAGAGTAATAAACCCAAACAAAACAAGCATTTGAAAATTGTGATGGTGAGTGATTTGCATTTGGGTGTTTCTATAGACAAAGAGCGTTTGAAAGGATTTGTCAATTTAATTAATGCCCAAAATCCTGATGTGGTATTGATGGCGGGTGATATTTCTGACCGCTTGATGGCGCCGGTTATGAAACAAAATATGGTCGAAGAACTTAGAACGATTAAATCTAAACTAGGTGTGTATGCCATTAATGGAAATCATGAGCATTACGCCGAAAGACCCAATGCTACTGCTGAATATCTAGAATCTGCTGGTATAAAGGTATTGCGTGATGAATCTGTTTTGGTGGATAATAGTTTCTATATAGTTGGTCGCGATGAACTTCCATTGACCACTCGTAAGGATTTGTCCGGTATTATTGCAGGGATAGACAAGAATTTACCTACTATTTTAATGGATCACCAACCTTTTAATTTGGAACAGGCTCAGAATGCAGGATTTGACTTGCAAGTTTCAGGCCATACGCACAATGGTCAGTTTTTCCCTGGTAATTTAATTGTGAAGTCAATCTATGAATTACCCCATGGCTTCATGAAAAAAGGCGTTACCAATTATTATGTCTCTTCCGGTTTGGGCATTTGGGGACCACAATACAGGATCGGAACCCAATCGGAAGTGGTGGTGATTGATTTTAAGTATTGAAATAATTTACAAAACAGAAAACGGGTTGATTCATTATGAATCAACCCGTTTTCTGTTT
>CANFFA010000315.1 GCA_947445425.1 Paludibacteraceae bacterium | reverse complement strand
GTAAAATACGTACACCTATCAAACTACACAAGAAAAGCAGCGAGAGAGAATCAATTTGCATTCCTATTCGTTTCTGGTCAATTATCCGCAGAGCATATTAAGCCCTGTAATAATGTGGCAGAAACAAAGTGGTGGACGCTTCCGCAAATTGAAGATAATTTAGAAAGTGGTATCTTCTCAGAAAATTTCAAATTAGAATACGACATTCTGAAAAGAAGTGGGTTATTGGATACGGAAAAATGTGAATGCCCTTGCAAATTAAAAGAGGCAATCTACAATATTGCAATGCGCTAATTTTTTTTCAATTCTTTGAAACAATTTCAAGCAGAAAACGTTTAATAGTGAATCAACAACAAGAAGAAATTAAACAAATATATTAACAAATAAATCAAAAAAAATTATGTCAGTTTTAGTAGGAAAAAAAGCACCTGTATTTAACAGTAAAGCAGTTATCAATGGCGGAGAAATTGTAGAAAACTTCTCTTTGGAGCAATACGAAGGTAGCAAATACGTTGTATTCTTCTTTTACCCAGCCGATTTTACATTTGTTTGTCCAACAGAATTACTTGCATTCCAAGAAAAAGCAGCTGAATTTGCAGCACGTAACACAGTAGTTGTTGGTGTTTCAACTGACTCTGAATTCTCTCACTGGAAATGGTTACAAACTCCTACCAACCAAGGTGGTATCCAAGGTGTAACTTATCCTTTGGTTGTAGATCAAAGTTTGTCAATTTCTAAAAACTACGATGTTTTAATTGGTGGAGAACAATATGATTCAGAAGGCAATGAGTTTTTCGAAGGAGAACCAAAAGCTTACCGTGGTTTGTTCTTAATTGACAAAGCAGGTGTGGTTCGTCACCAATTGGTAAATGACTTACCATTAGGACGTAGCGTAGAAGAAGTATTGCGTACTATCGATGCATTACAATTCGTAGAAGAGCATGGTGAAGTTTGTCCTGCAAACTGGAAAAAAGGTGACAAATCATTGGTTCCAACACAAGAAGGTATCGCGAGCTATTTGGCTCAAAAATAAAATTTGTTTTGTTTTTTTTTGTAGTATCGCCCCAGCATTTCGATGTTGGGGCGATTTTATTTTACAAAGGAAGAAAAACACAAGCTAATTAAATTCATTTATTAAGGTCGTGAATTAAGATTAAATGATAAAAAGTATTGCTCCACAACAACACAAATAAGAAGAATGGAGAAAGAGATAAAACTGTTCAAAACCATATAATTAATCACACGAACATTTTAGTACCACACTTCTAAAAAGCACAATATAATTGGGGAAAAAAGGTGAAATTTAATTCCTGAATCGTTTTTTTTCGTATTTTTGCATCTCCAAAAAATGAGCGGGATGTAGCTCAGCCCGGTTTAGAGTGCACGTCTGGGGGGCGTGAGGTCGCAGGTTCGAATCCTGTTATCCCGACTGTTGATAATCAAAGGCTTACATGTAAATGTAGGCCTTTTTTAATTTGGCGGTGTAACCTTTTTGTAACCTTTTTTCAAAAAACGGGCACTTTTGAACATAAAAAGAGCTGCTCCAAATTAATGAAGCGGCTCTTTTTTACATTACCACGTCTTCTTCTCTGTATGCAAACTTAGGACTACAGTTATTCAACTCCTCGACTGAATAATTTTGAAAAATCATTTTTATATTAAATGGCTTTCGTCCATAAATCTGAATATATTTTTCCAGTGCATCGTCCAACTCTTTTTCAGTGGGGTTGCTTCCATCCCTTTTTCCTGCAAGGTACAAACATTTATTTTTCATAGATCCATCCCCAACAACTCCCGCATAATCAATAACAACTTCATCATTCTCATTGACTGAATACCTAAACATTAGCCCCTTTGTTGAAACGGGTCTATTTGTGGCGAAGCTCAATAGTTCATCTCTATTCATTTGCATAGATCATTTGAAGGGTGCATGGTCGAACTCCATTTTGTTTTAAATACTCATCCAGTGCTTTTTTTATGTGGCTTTCGGGGACGTTCTCTGAATTTGTGCCATTAAAGGGGAATCTTTCGTTTTTGACTAAATTTTGCATAGTTCCCGCCCATAGAATAACAACCTCGGAATTAATCAGCTCGTAATCATACCAAACAAAGGACTGGGCTCTATTGCCATTTGCGAAACTGAATAGATCATCTCTGGTCATAATTCTGGGCCTTTAATGTTAGTATCTTATTGCTAATCAATTCAATAGCCTCATCTGGCGCTTCATCCAATAGCCTTTTGAGCTCGGAATATTCAGCCGCTAATTCCGTTTCAATACTCACGCTCTGGAGGGTCGGGATGGAATACTTTAGCAAAGTAGCCATTATTTGAAGTCTATCCTTGGGCTCAATTGCCATTAAATCCGCTTCAAAAGTGGCTTGGTTCGTTTCTAGGAGGGTCTTAACCCATCTTTTTAAATCAGTGGTACTGTGGTTCGGCACGCCTTGCATCCTCCCGCCTGTCTTAATTCCTTTCATCTATTTTTGTCTATTTTAGATAATTTCAATCTTTCTGCAAAACAGTAAATACCTTTGCAAACTTCAACGTTTGTAATACTGTAGTCATTAATGAATACATGATTAACTGCATCGGTTGAAATCTCAACCCCTGCCCATCTCGATACGGCTTTTGCCCAACCCTCTGAGGTCAATGAATAATTAATGTTCTTGATCTCATCAAATGGCGTACAATGTATTAAAAACTTATCCACTGCATTCTGTTGCTCTTGTATGTTTAATTTTTTCATTTGGTTTTAATTGTTAAGTTGTTTTAATTGTTTCGCTGTCTCTTTCCAATCACCGCCACACTCCAGTATACTGAATAATTGACTGGCATTGTATGCCTTTCTTGGTTCAAATACTGTGGAGCTGCTCCATGTAGTGAATAGTCGTAGGCCTATGTGGAAATTTCCCGAAATCTCGCCTTTCTCCTTGTCTGGTCTAGTAAAATAGATCCTATCGTTCTTCTGCTTTACATAATTCCATCCATGATTTTGAAGTAATCCTGCAACATCCGCAGTCCGATTGAAATTTTCAAATACATTATCCGTCTGGATGTAGTCGGCCGATTTTAAGTTGATATTAGGCCTTTTCTCCTCCTCCAGTACTAAGCTGAACACTTCTGCATTTAGATTAAAATACGGGGCTGAATCATAGCTTGCAAAGCGTAAACGGTTGACGTTGGAACAACTCTTATCTATTACAATATCCATCTGG
This sequence comes from Paludibacteraceae bacterium, assembly GCA_947445425.1. Lineage (GTDB taxonomy): Bacteria > Bacteroidota > Bacteroidia > Bacteroidales > Paludibacteraceae > Paludibacter. The sequence continues at coordinate 573 of CANFFA010000315.1, read as the reverse complement.
GCGAACACAAACTCAATGGCTTTGAAGTGGTCTAAATGGCGGTCGGTGTCCAGAATTGGAACAAGTGCCCAAACTCCTTTTCCACGGCATGAATAACCACAATAGAGAACGTTTAAGAATCCGCTCATCTTATCTTTTAGCTGCTCTGGTGAATAACTCTGATTATCTTTTGCGTCCACATCCACGGCCATAAGTCCAGAATGATTTACAAGCTTTAAATTACTGTCAAACGTTCCACTTGGAATGCAAACGGGTAGCGCCATTTTTAAGCGATTTGAATCCGCTTCGTTTGTTGCATTTCGCAAAGCTTCAATCTGACTTTTGTATTTGTCCGTAGTTAACCACTCATAAAGCGATACATCCACGGGCGAACGTTGGCTCTCTTTGCTCCTATAAGAGCTAATTACGATATTTTTTATATCCATTTGTTGATTTTTAGAATTTTCGTTAATTACTGAACTGGAATTATTATTTAACTATCTGATAATCATAGGCACTGAACTCACTGAACTCACTTTCTATTATAATAGGGATAGGGGGTATAATTATAAAAAAAATAGGGGTATATCCAAT
>CANFFA010000314.1 GCA_947445425.1 Paludibacteraceae bacterium | reverse complement strand
CATTGGGTCAAGGTCATACGTTTGCTGTAGGTGCAGCCATTGCTGCAAAATTCTTGAAAGCAAAATTCGGTGAAGTAATGAGCCAAACGATTTATGCTTTTATTTCAGATGGTGGTATACAAGAAGAAATCTCACAAGGTGCAGGTCGTTTGGCTGGTCACTTGGGATTGAACAACTTGATCATGTTTTATGATTCAAATGACATCCAACTTTCAACTGAAACCAAAGATGTTACCAGCGAAAATGTAGCTCAAAAATACTTGGCTTGGGGCTGGAAAGTTATTGAAATCAATGGTAATAACGCAGAAGATATTCGCAAAGCATTGACAGAAGCAAAAGCTGAATCAGCTCGTCCAACCCTTATCATTGGTAAAACCATTATGGGTAAAGGTGCTATGAAAGCGGACGGCTCAAGCTTTGAACGTCAATGTGCTACCCACGGTATGCCATTGGGTGAATGTGGAGCTTCTTATGCTGAATCTATCAAAAACTTGGGTGGAAATCCTGAAAATCCTTTTGTTCTTTTCGAAGAAACAAAAGCTCTATACGCAAAACGTGCTGAAGAATTAGCTGTAATTGTAGCCGCAAAACAAGCTTCAAAAGCTACTTGGTCAAAAGCAAATCCTGAGTTGGCTCAAAAAATGGAGTTCTTCTTCTCTGGCAAAACGCCAGTGGTAAATTGGGATGCTGTGGTTCAAAAACCAAATCAAGCTACCCGTGCCGCTTCTGCAACGGTATTGGCTGAATTAGCAAAACAGGTTGAAAACATGGTGGTTTCTAGTGCTGATTTGTCAAATTCTGATAAAACAGACGGCTTCTTGAAAAATACCAAAGCGATGACCAAAGATGATTTCTCTGGTGCTTTCCTACAAGCAGGTGTGGCTGAATTAACAATGGCTTGCGTTTGTATCGGTATGAGTTTGCACGGTGGTGTGATTCCAGCTTGTGCTACTTTCTTTGTATTTTCTGACTACATGAAACCAGCCATTCGTATGGCTGCCTTGATGGAAGTACCTGTTAAATTCATCTGGACACATGATGCCTTCCGTGTCGGTGAAGATGGTCCAACCCACGAACCAGTGGAGCAAGAGGCTCAAATTCGTTTGATGGAAAAATTGAAAAACCACAAAGGACACAACTCTATGTTGGTACTTCGTCCTGCGGATGTTGAAGAAGGAACGATTGCTTGGAAAATGGCAATGGAAAACACCTCTACTCCAACAGGTCTAATCCTTTCTCGTCAAAACATCGCTGATCTTCCTGCTGTAACTAGCCGTAAAGAGGAGTCAGCTCAAGCAGAAAAAGGTGGATACATTGTACAATGTGATGGTAATCCTGACGTAATTTTAGTAGCTTCAGGTTCTGAGGTTTCTACCTTATTCGAAGGCGCTAAATTATTACGTGCCGAAGGAGTAAAGATCCGTTTGGTATCTGTACCATCAGAAGGTCTATTCCGCAGCCAACCAGCAGAATACCAAGAAAGTGTACTACCAAAAAATGCTAAGATTTTCGGTCTTACTGCAGGACTTCCAGTAAATCTTCTAGGTTTAGTGGGTGCAAATGGTAAAATATGGGGATTGGAATCATTTGGATTTTCTGCTCCTTATACTGTATTAGACGAGAAACTTGGATTTACAGGTAAAAACGTGTATGAACAAGTAAAAAGCATGCTATAAGGATTTAAAATCCTAAAATAAATGATAATTGAAAGAGAGATGGTTGACTGTAAAAGCAGAAAGCCATTTCTCTTTTTTTTATCATATTTTTTTGGTAATTTTGCATTTTATTTCTCCACTGACTGTTCTGTCCCTCCAAAATCATCTCTTCAATGGATTTCCTTTCAATTGTCATTTTAAGTATTGGCTTGGCCATGGACTGCTTTGCAGTATCTGTCAGTAAAGGAATCTGTGCAAAACAGTTTCATTTCGGCTTAGCCTTTCGAATGGCACTTTTGTTTGGATTTTTTCAAGCCTTAATGCCATTACTCGGTTTTTTAGCGGGTAGTAGCTTCACACATCAAATCGAAACCTTTGATCATTGGTTGGCATTTGCACTCTTGCTTCTAATTGGTGGTAAAATGATTATTGAAGGTCTAAAAACACAAGATCCTGAGTGTAGTACTATTGCAAATCCATTTAAATGGTCAACACTCATCACCATGGCATTTGCAACAAGCATAGATGCACTGGCCACTGGAATTGTATTTGTTTCTTATCCCGAAATGATATGGAAAGCCATATTAATCATTGGGATATCAAGCTTTGGCTTCAGTTTTATAGGTATGTACATTGGAATTCATTTCGGCCGTCGTTTTCATTTAAAAGTGGAGGTAATTGGTGGAATTATATTAATTGGAATTGGATTAAGAATACTTTTGGAACACCTTTGCAAGTAATAAGCTACAACAGATTTTTCATTTCTAAAAAAAACAAACATTTCAATTATGAATGCAATGCCACTAGTGATAGGCGCAATACTATTTTTAGTTATCGCCTATCGTTTATATATTAGTTTTGTAGTCGCAAAACTGGCTACTATTAACGATTTAAAAACTACTCCATCTCATCGACTCTATGATGGTCAAAATTATGTACCGATGAGTAAATGGGTACTATTTGGTCATCACTTTGCGGCCATAGCAGGCGCAGGTCCGCTAGTAGGACCAGTCTTAGCAGCACAATTTGGATTCTTCCCCGGATTTTTATGGATGTTGGTGGGTTCTGTATTTGCAGGAGCCGTTCACGATTTTGTCATCCTTTATGCCTCTACTCGTTCCGATGGTAAATCGTTAGCAGAAATCACTCGAACTGAAATCAATAAAGTGAGTGGATTTACAGCTTCCATTGCCATCCTATTAATTTTAGTTATCGCCATGGCAGGTCTAGGATTGGTAGTAATCAATGCCTTATCCGAGAGCTCGTGGGGATTGTTCACCATCGCCTCAACCATTCCCATCGCTATATTCATGGGAGTCTGGATGTTTCGCTTTCGCAAAGGCAAAACGGTAGAAGCAACTATTATGGGGGTAACTTTACTTTCATTGGCAGTAGTTTTTGGACGATATGTTCCGGGTTCAGATTATGCCTCTTGGTTTACCTATGACCACAAAACGCTCACCATTATGCTGGTCGTTTATGGTTTTGCAGCCTCTGTATTACCCGTCTGGCTACTTCTTTCTCCACGGGATTATTTAAGTTCCATCATGAAAATTGCGGTAATTGGTATGTTGGCCATTGGCGTAGTAATTGTTGCACCTGAATTAAAAATGCCGGCCTTTACAGATTTCATCCATGGCGGTGGGCCTATCATTCCTGGCACCTTATTTCCTTACTTATTTATCACCATAGCCTGTGGTGCAATATCTGGATTTCACTCCTTAGTAAGTTCGGGGACGACTCCCAAAATGATTATGAAAGAGTCTCACCTCAAAAGCATTGCAGCAGGTTCCATGTTGGTAGAAGCAATGGTTAGTATTTTGGCTTTGATAGCCGCATCTAGTTTATTGCCATTGGATTATTTTGCAATCAATGTACCCGTTGAAAAATTCAACGCATTATTACCCAAGCTTCATGCGATGGGCTTTACAGAATCGAATCTCAGTCAACTTTCTGCAGAAGTGGGTGAAAAAATTGCTGGACGTACAGGTGGTGCAGTATCTTTAGGGGTTGGGATGGCACAGATATTTTCAGCTATTCCTGGACTAAATGGTCTAATGTCCTATTGGTATCATTTTGCCATTATGTTTGAAGCACTCTTTATACTTACCACCATTGATGCAGGAACAAGAATCGGTCGATTT
>CANFFA010000313.1 GCA_947445425.1 Paludibacteraceae bacterium | reverse complement strand
TTTTACCAGTAAGTGTGCGCATTATTTCCGTTCCAACTGTTAATTCTTTTACTTTCTCTTGTGTTGGTGGAGTTGGAGCAAATGCAGTAATCTCATTCTTTTCTTACAATTCTGCCATAGAATTGAAATTTAATGGAACATCACCTACAAATGCACGTTTTTCTACCTTTAGAAATGTTTGGGATTCACCTGTGCCGGCTACTATTTCAACTTCTGCAGGAACGCCTAACGTTTATAAAATCGGAGTAAAAAGAGGAAACGTGACGCTTTGGGATGGTTCAACAAATACAACAAGTGGTGGTTCTGTTAGAGCTGAACGAAGCAAAGAGATGCCAAATATATCGGGGAATTATTATATTTTCTTGCGCCTGAAGAATTTGTCAGTGGCACCTTCATCCAATACTATTTGCACCTTTGGTTTTATCGAGGTAAACCAAAATGCTTCAATGCCAGTGGAATTTGCAAACAGAGGTACCGAAAGCTATTCTGATTCAATTCCGACTAAAGTTCTTTCGGTTCCATCAACCATTCCTGTTGCAGGGATGGCTGCCAGCTCGTCTGCTGCAAGTGGTAATCCTGTACTTGGTGGAGCAAAAGCAATAACGGCTATTGATACAACTATCTCCAATGGTGATGCTACCAATTTAAACTCCGCCTTGGGCGGGCAACTTATTATTAAGCCAAATAGTATTCCTGAAAACGAAATTGCAATAAATGATTCAATTTCCAATACAACAACGCCGGTTCAGATTCAAAGGCTTACGGCTTCTTACCAAAGCTACATTTCAAATTTGGCTATTCAGCATGGAATCTTAGGCGCACCAACTGTGTTTGAGTTAAGAACTACTCCTGTTGCGAGTGCTTCTGCCACCATTGCAAGTAATACGCTTGTTATGCCTGCTTCTTATGGATGGAAAATTGGTGATAAAGTAAAAGTAACAGCATCAACAGTAGCAGGATTGACTGTCGGGAATACATACTACATTCTAACTGTATCGAGTGCAGCACTTACATTCTCTGCAACTCGTGGTGGTTCAACTCTTTCTATTAGTGGAAGTTCTGTTTCGGCTGCTTTGTCTAAAATTTTGTTTTCGACCGAGCTACAAACAACTGCATTGCCTTTAACAAATATACTGCTCCCTTGTCCTTCCAGTGGGTTAGGCTTAGCTGTTGAAGCAATTACGAATACAGCTGTTAGCGGTAATATTACTATTAATGTTGGAGGATACATATCTCTATAATCAACAAAAACTAAGTTGTTCACATGAAAACGAAACTGCCATTAACTATACTTATTTTTGCCTTATACTCTTGTAATCTTGTCAAGAGAACCGCTGAAACGACCTCCAAAAGCGAACACAAAGAGGAAACGGAAGTATCAAAAACTATTGACGAGAGCAAGGATCAAAAGAAAGATTCAACCGCCAATACTGAAACTAAAACTCACATTTACGCCACAAAAGAGCAAATTGCCAAAATGGTGGCAGAATGGAGTGAAAACGTGGTGACTTATGACACCAGCAAGCCTGTTGACAAGATAACAGGGAAACCACCAGTGCTCAGCGAGAAAACGATTTGCTATAAGTCCGATATCCAAACCAATGAAGATACAAAAGTGAATTCAGTGGTTGATAAAAACGAAAAAGTAAACATACAAGTTGAAACCAAGGACGAAACAAAAACAAAATTGGATAGTACCCAAAAGTCAATCAACAAAAACAATAGTGCCTCCAAGACAAAAGTAGGAACATCAGTGCCATGGTGGAAATGGCTGTTATGTGGTATTGCCCTGTCAGCAGTTGTGATTTTAACACTGAAACTACGTTCCATATTTAAACTTTGATTGACGTACAATCCATATTACAAAAAAACTCCCAAAGGGTAGAACTAATAAATAAAACCTACAATCCGATTACCGGTGAAGGCTGTCAAGGGGAAAGGGTGCATCTTATAATACAAGATGCACCCTCTGCTAATTTATACCTGCCAAAAGAAATGATGTCAACAGACATTTGTAAGCAGTTAAAAAAACAGGGATCAATAAGTGAATTTCTTCTTAAAGTAGGACTTGGTAATGACCAAAAATCAATTGAGGAATTTTGGATTGCCTTTTGCGAGATAAGGTACAAGTTTGATTTTGAATTTTTCGCCATTACTTGCGACAATATCCAGGACAAATTAACCGGTAATGCCATAGCATTTAAACTCAATCGTGGACAGAGAAGGCTAATTTCAAGGCTGGAGAAAATGCGCTTAAACGGTGAACCAATTCGAGTAATCCTTTTAAAGGCAAGGCAGTGGGGTGGCTCAACCTGCATCCAACTTTATATGCAATGGATTCAGACCGTCCATAAACAAAATTGGAACAGTGTTATTTGCGCACACGTTAAAGATGCAGCAATCAACATCCGGGCAATGTTCTCCTTTGTTACGGACAGGATGATACCAATAAACGGAAAGAGGTACAAATTAAAACCATTCGAGAACACGCAGAACATCAAAATACTTTCCGACAGAAATTGTAAGATAACCGTAGGTACAGCCGAAGAGCCTGAATCGGTACGTTCCCAAGATGCAAAGATGGCTCACTTTTCGGAGGTTGGCTTATACCCAAATACTGAGAAGAAGAAAACGGACGATTTAATTTCTTCAATCGTTGGTTCTATTCCTCGTGTACCTTACACGCTGGTAGCTTTTGAAAGTACAGCCAAGGGTGTAGGTGACTTCTTCCATACCGAATGGGAAAAGGCCAAACACGGTGATACGGTCTATGATCCTGTTTTTGTTCCCTGGTACTTGATTGATATTTACAGTGAAAAATTCAATGGCAAATACAACAACCACAGGGGACGAAAAATAAAGGGTGGTGCAAAAGAGTTCATTGAAACAATGACCGAATATGAAGTAAATCTATTCAATAATCATACTGAATGTACACTTGAAAACCTGAACTGGTACCGTGGCAAGTTGTCGGAAATGACAAGTACCAGCCACATGAAGCAGGAATACCCATCGGACGACATAGAGGCGTTCCAGGATTCCGGTATGCCAGTATTTAGGGCTGACGATGTAGAAGCATTAAGAAAGGATTGTAGGATTCCATTAGCAATTGGTGATGTTTCGGCAGACTGCAACCCTTCAATGGCTAAACTAGACCCTAAACGAAGAAAAGAGGTACTCAATAACGTAAAGTTCACGGAGGATGACAACGCCCTGGAAGGATTCAATACTTCAGACACCAAGACACGGATTGTAAAACAAAAAAACAAGTTGAAAGTATGGGAGTATCCTGAATATGAAAAGATTTCCAATAGGTATGTAGTTGTGGTCGATACAGGTGGAAGGAGTGAAAAGGCCGATTTCTCAGTTATTACGGTTTTTGATAGGTACTGGATGATGTACGGAGGCAAGCCGGAGGTTGTGGCCGAATGGTACGGACACATAGACCATGACTTATTGGTTTGGATTTCCACCCAAATAGCAGTCTATTACAACAATGCTCTACTTGTAATTGAAAGTAATACCCATGACACGGAAAAGAACGAAGGGGATCACACTGAATTTATTTTCGACACCATTGCCGAATTATATTCGAACCTTTATTCTCGCACACCAGCCGATAAAGTAAGAGAGGGCATTCCTTTGAAGTATGGCTTCCACATGAACACAAGTACCAAAACAATGATAATCGACAACTATGTGGCCATATTAAGGGAAAAAGGATATAAAGAGCGCAACGAGGAGGCCTTAAATGAGGCTCGTGTGTTCGAAAAGAAAAAGAACGGATCATTTGGAGCCAAGGAGGGGAAACATGATGAT
>CANFFA010000312.1 GCA_947445425.1 Paludibacteraceae bacterium | reverse complement strand
TAAGCAGACAAATCTTCTGCCCACAAGAATGGTTCTTGACGCAACTCCATCAAAGAGGGAAACAAACGATACAAGGCATACAAAATAGGCATTTGCAACAAGGCAGGAATACATCCCGCCATTGGATTTACGCCAGTCTTTTTATACAGCTCCATCGTAGCTTGTTGTTTCTTCAACGGATCGGCATTTTTATTTTGTTCGTTTAGTTTATCCAACTCTGGTTTAATTACGCGCATCTTAGCAGATGACATAAAGTTCTTATAGGTAATTGGGAACAACATCATTTTAATAGCGAAGGTTAATAAGATGATGCAAATACCTGCTGACAATCCCCAACCATAAAACAATGAGAACAATGGTTTCATGATGTAATCGTTCACCCATCCAAAAATACCCCAACCTAAATTTACTTCATCTTCAAGATTCACTTTGTATGACTCTAACAAATCATATTCGTTTGGTCCGAAAAACAAAGAATAATTATTACTGGTTAATCCGGCTGCTGCGATTGGTATTGGCAATTCAGCTTTTAAACGTTTCACATAAGTAGTATCATCTTCTCCAAAATAAGAAGAAACCTTTCCTCCTTTAATGGCTTCTTTACTTGCAATGAAAGCAGAAGAAAAGAATTGTTGTTTTAAAGACACCCATTTTGTACTTGCAGGTAACTCTTCAATTTCATCACGCGCGCCTTCACTAATATAATCATCCTCTTCCTCCTCATTGTCGTAATAGAAAACAGAAGCTACTTTTCTTTCCTCAGAAATGATTTTTTCTTGTTTAGGTGTAAACTGCTGCCATTCGAAAGTAAGACCTTTATCTGTGCCTGAAATTTCGCGCTCTAAGCCAGAAATATTGATGTTGAAATCGAGTTTATATCCTGACGCAGGAATCAAATATTGAAACTCAATAAATTTACTCGGATTGTTCTCTGCAATCAATTTAAATGATACTGCAGTCACACTGTCATTTCCTGCAGTTTTAGAAGAAATAAAATAGAAATCTCTTGTGTTAAACTTCTTATTGATATGGTTAAAGTTTAACTGATAATAAGATGAATCTTTAATGAATAAATTCAAATCATTTTTCTTCGTTAATCTATCTGCAAAAGTGTGGTGACCTTTCAGTTCCACTTTAGATATATAGCCACCTTTGTTAGAAAACCAAATTTTCAATTTATCATTCTCTATCATCAACTCTTCTTGCGTTCCTTTGGTGGCTTGATAGAATAAACCAAAATCTTTTTTCAAAGTTTCCAATTCAATAAGCGTACGCACAGAATCAACTTCTAAAGAGCTATCACCTTTTGTCAATGCCATTGGAGCGTCAACCTTCGCTACTTCCTTTTTCGCTGCCGGAACTTCTGTTTTTGTAAGAGCAGGCTTTGCTGTTTCGTCGTCTGAATTATACATTGAAAACCCTATTAAAAGGGCTCCAATTAATAAAAAACCAATTATCGTATTCTTGTCCATATTAAATATTATTTACCCTTTTTAGTAGCCACGATAGCTGCTTTTACAAATCCTTGAAAAAGCGGGTGAGGATTAACAACTGTACTTTTATATTCAGGGTGAAATTGAACACCTACAAACCACGGATGATCTTTCAATTCTACAATTTCCACCAATCCGTTTTCAGGGTTGATACCTGATGCTATCATTCCGTTTTTTTCGAATTGTGCTAAGTAAGCATTGTTGAATTCATAACGGTGACGATGTCTTTCTTGAATTTCTGCCTTACCGTATACATCAAAAGCTTTAGTTCCTTTTTTGATTTTACAAGCATAGGCACCCAAACGCATGGTACCACCTTTTTTGGTGATTTTCTTTTGCTCGGCCATCAAGTGAATGACAGGATGCTTTGTTTTCGGATTTTGCTCCGCCGAAGCTGCACTTAATCCCAGCACATTTTGAGCAAACTCAACCACTGCACACTGCATACCTAAACAAACTCCTAAGAAAGGAATTTTGTTTTCACGAGCATAACGCACAGCAATTAATTTTCCTTTCAAACCTCTTTCTCCAAAACCTGGTGCTACTAATATTCCAGAAAGATGTCCGAGTAATTTATCTTTTGATTTCTCATCAACTTGTTCTGAGTGAATCCACTCCAACTCTACTTTACAATCGTTTGCTGCGCCAGCATGAATGAAAGATTCAGCAATTGATTTGTAAGAATCTTTCAACTCCACGTACTTTCCAACCAATCCGATTTTCACTGTTTTCTTTGGCGTTTTTAAATGCTTCAAAAACAATTTCCAATCTTTCAATTCGGGATTTGGTCCCACCTTCATTCCAAACTTCTCTAGCACCACTGCATCCAACTTCTCTTCCATCATTAACAATGGCACATCGTAGATAGATTCAGCATCTAAAGATGCCACAACAGCTTTGGGGTCTACATTGCAAAATTGCGCTATTTTTCTGCGCAAATCTTGAGGTACTTTATGTTCTGCTCTACACACCAAAACATCGGGTTGTAAGCCATATTCTAATAATTTTTTAACAGAATGCTGTGTTGGTTTTGTTTTCAACTCACCAGACGCAGCCAAATAAGGAATCAAAGTAAGATGCACTACCATCGCTCTTTTTCCCAAATCCCATTTCAACTGACGCACAGCCTCAATGTAAGGCAATGATTCGATATCACCCACAGTACCGCCAATCTCAGTGATTACGAAATCCCATTTACCCACTTTTGCTAAATCAAGAACTCTCAATTTAATTTCATCGGTGATATGAGGAATAACTTGAACAGTTTTTCCAAGGTAAGCACCTTGTCTTTCCTTATTGATAACCGATTGATAAACTCTACCGGTTGTAATGTTGTTTGCTTGCGATGTAGCAACATTCAAGAATCTTTCATAGTGCCCCAAATCCAAGTCAGTCTCGGCTCCATCATCCGTTACAAAACATTCTCCATGCTCATAAGGATTTAAAGTTCCTGGATCTACATTGATGTAAGGATCTAATTTTTGAATGGTTGCTGTATAACCTCTTGCTTGAAGAAGTTTAGCGAGAGAAGCTGCGATAATTCCTTTTCCCAGCGATGAGGTAACACCTCCTGTAACAAATATATACTTAGTATTCGGCATTGATAAAGCTATTTTTTAAAGCCGAGTGCAAAGCTACGAATATTCGGTAGTTATTAAAGAAGAAAGGGAATTAAATTGTGACTATTTATGGAAATCACCTCAAAATCTTATACACCAGCTCTTTCAGCAGCTCACCATCTTCTACACTTGGGTTATTTACACCTTTCGATTTCAAATCGTATTCGTTCAACAACTCAAAAATGGCAGATATTTTTTTAGGCGGATAATTCTTTGCTGCCAGCTGATAATCTTTCATGAAAAATTTGTTGACTTTCATAAGTGCAGCCAAGGAATCTGGATTTTTATCGGGTGCAAAATGATACGTCATTACCTTCAAAAAGAATCCGTGTAAAGTAGAAATGGTGACTACAAAAGGATTTCCCTTGGGATTGGCAGCAAAATACTGAACAATGCGCATCACCTTATCGAAATCCTTTGCACCTATAGCATTGTTTAATTCGAAGATATTGTAGTCTTTACTGATACCTACATTTTTTTCAATGATTTCGGGAGAAATTAAAGAACCTGCAGGAATTAAAATACAGAGTTTATCTACTTCGTTCGTGATTTTAGATAAATCGTTGCCTAAAAATTCGCTGAGTAAAATGGCTGCTTTCGGACTAACAGTAAATCCTTTCGAAGAAACATATTTGGTAATCCACTCGGGCAATTGATTTTCGTAGAGTTTCTTTGATTCGAATAAAATAGCCGATTTCTCAATTGTTTTAC
>CANFFA010000311.1 GCA_947445425.1 Paludibacteraceae bacterium | reverse complement strand
AATTAATACAATAAAAAAGAGTCACTCCATTGACATGGAATGACTCTATATTTTCTGAAATCAGATTGGTGATCAGTCTTGTTTTTTCTTCTTTTTCTCTTTTTTTGCCCCTTGCTCTTCGTCTATATCAGTAGAAGTGCTTGATGATACATTTTTTGCTGCCCATTCGTCATACAATTTAATTAACTCCTTAAACTTCTCTGGATTAACCCCCTTCAAATCCGTCGTCTCATTTCTGTCATTTTGCATATCGTACAATGCCCAAACCTCTTTATTCGCAACTGCTTTCCAATTCCCCACCCGGATGGCTTTTCCTTTTGCCCATTGCCAAAAGATCGGTTTCTGACGCTCTTTCAACGCTTCCCCTTTCAATGCGGGTAGAAAACTCTCCCCTTGCATAGGTACAATCTCCTGATTCCTAAAATTAGTAGGATAAGTAGCACCCGTCACTTCCTGAATTGTAGTCATAATATCTACAAAATGAAGCACTTGGTTGTTTATTGACCCTTTGTTTTTAATGAGTTTTGGGTAAGATGCAATAAATGGGGTACAGATACCACCTTCATAACTATTGTTTTTGAACAAACGGTAAGGCGTGTTGCAAACATTGGCCCAATCTTCACCCAAAGAGGTCCAATAGGATAAGCTTCCAGGCGCACCAGTACCTGTTTGTTTCTGTTCGTAATTTTCTGAACACGCACCATTGTCAGATGCAAACATAATGAGGGTGTTTTCTAGCTGCCCATTTTCTTCTAATTTTTTCAATAACTTGCCAATGTTTTGATCAATACGATCTATCATTGCTGCAAATATGGACATTCTTAAATCTTCCTTGTCTTTTTCTTCGTCCGAAAGTGCATTCCAATTGCTATAACTAGGTTCCGATAATTTCATATTGGGATCTACCATTCCTAACGCAAGCATTTTCTTATATCTTGCCTCTCGAATGGCTTGATAGCCCACTTTGTATTTTCCTCTGTACTTGGCAATGTCCTCCGGCCAAGCCATTAGTGGATCATGTGGTGCTGTATAGGCTAAATAGACTAGGAATGGATTTTTGTCATTTTTAGTTTGATCTAAATAGCTTATGACATTTCTGGTGAAATAATCGGTAGAATAAAAGTCTTTTTCGGTAACAAATGGATAATAAGCCTTGTTATCAATGTTCCAAGTGTCTGGTTTACCTTTGAATACAGGTTTAGCTTCACCATCGCGCTGTGAGCCAGGGTTGAAATGATTGGTAGCACCGCCAAAAAATTCAAAAATATGATCAAAGCCAAAGTTATACAGCGTCGTTTTGCTGTGGTTTTTCCCCGAAAAGAGCGTACGATAACCAGCACTCTTGGCTAAATCACCAATCGAAATGCTGTTTTTAATCTCTAGAGGATTTTCGCTCATCCCACTCTGTTGTGAATATATGCCAGTTAACAGACAAGCCCTTGATGGAAAGCTCTTTGCTGTGTTGTGCATTTGGGTAAAGCGCATTCCATTTTGAGCCAATTTGTTCAAATTGGGCGTATTGATTTCACTGCCATAACAGCCCAAATCGGAATAACCCATATCATCAGCCAATATCATGATGATGTTCGGTTTGTCCGATTTGATATTTTCTTCGGTTTTTGATTTTGCCTTTGTCTCTTTTGAAAAACCATTAATTGAAATGAAAAATGTAAAAAGACAAGAAAGGTAAGAGCGTTTAAGGATTTGCATGAGGTATGTTTTTATTGTTAATCAAATGTAATTGAGCCGATTTTCAGAACGCAAATTTACAAATTAATGGAACAGATACAATGTCATATTTTGAAAGAAATAGAACGCCGATTTACACGGTCTAGACAGATTAAAAACGGATTACAAAAAATGCAAGCATTTTTGATTAGAGTGCATAATCAATTGACGTAGTCAATTTTAGATCCGTTTTTTTTAATCCGTATTTTCTGTGTAAATCCGCGTTCCATTTTAAATTTGACTAATAAAATAATACGACATTATTTCTATTTATTTAAGTCAATCTAATTTGCGTAGATTTGCGGAATTTGCGTTCTAAAACCTAGTTGATTGTTAGTGAGCAGCTACTTGTCCAATGCTACTAAATTAGCTCTCAAACAAACATTTAAAAAAGAAGCTGCCGTCCACAATTGAGCCCCAGAGCCTGCAATGATACCTGAAGGAAGTGGCACTTTTTCGTGAAATGAACCAAAGCCACCCCATTCTGCTTCCACTTTTTCAGAAAGTTTTGTTCCAATGGTTCTAGCCAATACAGCAGCATTGTATCCGGTATAGTCTTTTCCGTCAGCAATTTCTTTAGCCATAAAGAAAAAAGTATCACAAAATGGCCAGGCAGCAGCATTGTGGTCTCCTTTTCCTTTTCCTAAAAATGGGTGAATTAATGGCGTTCCATATTGATTGCAAGGGTAGTTATCAATTGCTTTTTTAGCAGCTTTGCCTTCCACTACGCCAAATAAAACTGCAAACGCAGTTCCTAAATTGTGTTGGTTGGGCATTACTTTACCATTTCTGTCTTTGAAATAAGTAAAGGTACCATCAGGCAACATTAATTCTTTTTTGATGGCTGCTTTAAGTGCTTCGGCTTTTTTTGTCCACTCTTTTGATTCTTCGGGTAGATTGCATTTGGTGGCGGCATTGGCCATGCAAAGCATACCTTTATAATATAAACTATTGGTAGAAGTGCTTTTTAGCAATACACAGTCGGCTTGCGAATATTCATCAGGGTAACCGTCTGATTGTAAGTCTTGAAATGTGTTTTGGCCTCTGTACAAGCCATCTGTTTTGTCAAACCAAAAGGAATAGAGTTGTTCAAAATTATTTTTCCCATTGGTATAAAACCATTTCCAATCAGCAAGTTCTGGATGTGATTTAAACAAGTCATCCACCGCCCAAATCCAAACCACATCATCCGTACGTCTGGTGATGCTGTTGCTTTTGAATTGTGCCATAATTTCTTTTTTGTCATTGGTGATGGCATCCCAAGGCGCAGCGATCTCTTTGATTACTTCAGGTGTAGCTACTTTGTAGCCCATCTTGGTTACCACTTCTCTGGTCACTTGTAAGGAGCGAAGCATCTCCTTTGGATACATCGCATTTAAACCCAATATACCCGAATAGGAAATGTCACGCGTATAGACCCTGTCGGTATAACGACGACCGGCAGCAAAATAAGTTCCGTAAGCATTTGTTGTTAAATTCAATTCACAGTCATGAAGCGCTATTTTCCATAATTTATTGGTAATGGGACTCGCTTCCTTTTTCAATTCAGCTTTGCACATGGGATTCACTACGGGTAGATCATCCGTCTTGAAACTGCCGAGGCCATCGGATAAACTGTTTTCTGTTAATGTCAACGGACTTACATTGTACAATAACTTCTTTTCGTTTTTTGGCAAATGCGGCCAATGCACATACAAATGAAAGCGCAACAATCATTTTTGTTTTCATCATAGAGATTTTTTTTGATTAAATAATTTACAATTTCAATGGCTCAAAGATAAGTCATTTGTCAAAATTCAATGCGGTTAAAATGCTTCATTTATGCAGTCTTTTTGGTTCATTCTTTTCTGGAATGCTAATTTTATATCAATGTCGTTTTGTTAAGCCTGAAGGGTGGGGTGTAAGAAATCAGATACTTTTTCAAAATAACTTCGTTCGTAAAAAATAGAACACGGATTTCCACGGTCTAAGCGGATTGAAAAACGGATAAAAAAAAATGCAAGCATTTTTGATAAGACGCTCTTATCAATTGACGTAGTCAATTTTAAATCAGTTTTTAAATCCGTTGCTTCAGCGTAAATCCGTGTACTATTCTTTT
>CANFFA010000310.1 GCA_947445425.1 Paludibacteraceae bacterium | reverse complement strand
CATACTCTTGTCCTGGCTGGTCTTTTTATTCCAAAGCCTATGACCCCACAAAAGACCTGACAGCGATGGCTGCACTGGCCAAAAGTGATGCACCGCATTGGGGTGCTGTAGAATGGCTTTTGGAAGGTGATAAAACCTTTGCAGACTGGACAAAGGCACTCTATAACTCAATTGCCAATAAATCGCGTTTGGTTTGTATTTATAATTGGGATAAAATAAATAACAATACCGAAGCATTGAAGGCTATGCAACTAATTAATAAATAAACTGTTATGACTAAAATTAATAAATTATTATTGGCAAGTCCGTTGTTTGTAGGTACGCTTCAATCACAAACAGTAGCAAAACCCAATGTCGTCTTTATCTTGTCAGATGATATGGGATGGGGTGACATCAGTTGCCATGGGCATCCTCGTTTTCGCACCCCAAATATTGATGACCTGGCAAGCAATGGGATTGATTTTCATCAGTTTTATGTGGCCAATGCCATCTCCTCGCCCAGTCGTTGCGGAATGATGACGGGTAATTTCCCAATTCGTTATGGTATTCACAGGCAATTGGAAATGGCTTTAAATGTTACGAGTAATCAAGTGGATTGGCTGGATCCAACGGCTCCTACGCTAGCCAAAGCATTGCAAGGAGGTGGATACGAGACCGCTCATTTTGGAAAATGGCATTTGGTAGAAGAAGCATCAGCTGCGGGATCTGCAGCCGATGCGCCTAGGGTGGAAAACTATGGATTTGATGTGGCAGAACCCATGCGTGGCCCCTGGCCGGGACTGGGAACTACCTTGCCAAAAACAGATTCCCGTACAGTGTATGATAAAGCAGTGAATTATATCAATGCTACTCACAACAAACCTTTTTATGTACAAGTTTGGACGCATGAACCCCATGTGCCTGTAACCCCGACTACCGCAGGTTATGATGCGAATGCACATGTGCTTGATTTGAATGAGCGAAAATATGCCGGAGTGATTACAGACGAGGACAATGGGGTGGGGCGAATTATAGCAGCTTTAAAATCCAGGGGTTTATACGAGAATACAGTCGTTGTTTTTGCAAGCGACAACGGACCCGCAAAACTGGTTCCCACGAGTACACAGGATAAGTATAATTTCGGTACCACAGGAGGTCGCAGGGGTACAAAAGGGACCTTGTATCAAGGTGGGATTCGAACCCCTTTGATCGTCAGTTGGCCTTCTAAATTGCCCAAAGGAAAGGTGAACAAAGTTACGCAAATGGCTGGTGTAGACTTATTTCCAACCATTTGTGGATTAACAGAAACAACATTGCCTGTAGAATTTGCTCCCGATGGCGAAAATATGAAAAGTGCCTGCGAAGGCAATGTGGTGCAACGGACCAAACCGTTGTTTTGGTTTTATGTGAATCAATATGCAGTCATCAGTGGTGATTATAAACTTATTACCGATGGCTCCTATTCCGCATCAACCATGGAACTTTACGACCTGGTAAAAGATACGGCAGAAGTAACCAATCTAAAAAACACAAAACCAGATATTGTGAATGCGTTGAAACAAAAAATAGTTGACTATCGAAAAACGCTTCCATCAGCCATTAACCCAGCCTGTGTTTCAAAATATAGTTCCAGGTATACAAATATACCAACGGTTAATAATCAGGCAATTGTAAAGGTTGTTGATGGTGTTGTTACAATATCTGGTTATGAAACGGCCAATACAATTACGATAGTAGATTTTAATGGACGTGTAGTGATAAACCAAGCAGTGAAGCAGGGTGATTTACTGTTTTTTAACCTCCCCAAAGGGATCTACATTATAAAAGAGTTAAATAAGAAAATCGTTGTCAATTAATCTATATAAATCAAATACATCAATGAAAATTCCAAAATTAAGTATGAGCATCCTGGGGTTGCTGCTATTCGGTTTTACAAAATCTTTTGCTGTAACCACTACAGTATCAAGTCTAACGCAATATGTTGATCCATTGTGGGGAGCTGACAAACACCTCTGGTTGGGGGGACATACTTTTACGGGTGCCGCCGTTCCTTTTGGAATGGTGAAGTTAGGGCCGGATTGTAATCAAAGAAATACCAATTCCGGTTATGATCCTGATGGTAAAATACATGGATTTAGTCATGTCCACGTCTCCGGCAGTGGCGGGAATCCGAAGTATGGTAATGTGTTGGTAATGGCTACCAGCGGTGATTTGAATGTGAAGAGTTATGGTTCCATGCGTAAGAATGAACAAGCAACTCCTGGTCTGTTTTCAGTTAACTATGCAGATTACAATATCGACGCTCAATTCTCTGCAACGCATAGTGTTGGATTTCATAATTATAAGTTTAATAAAGCTGGAACTGCCAATATTCTTGTTGATTTGGGAAGTATGTTGATTTGGGAGCACGATAAGCACTGGACACAAAAGTTGGTCGGCTCAGAAGTGAAAATTCTTTCCGATCATGAAATTCAAGGATATACCCGTGTTCGTAAAGGATGGGGAGGTGGAGATGCTTATACCGTTTTTTTCTATGCTGTGACTGATGTTCCATGTGTAAAATCAGGAACTTGGAAATCAGTAGCTATACATGAAAACAGTGGTGTAGAACCGGATAGCAATGAGCCGGTGGGGGCCTATTTTACCTACAACGTATCTTCAGGACAAACCGTAAAATTGAAAGTAGGGATCTCATTTTTGGGAGTTGAAAAAGCAAAGCAAAATTTGGATAAAGAGCTCAATCATTGGGATTTTGATAAAACGGTGGCGGATGCTCGACAATTATGGAATGCCGAATTAAATAAAATTCAGGTAAATACCACCAATGAAACCACAAAAAAAATATTCTATTCGGCCTTATATCACACGATGCATCAGCCGGTGAATCGAACCGGTGAAAATCCAAAATGGAGTTCCAATAAACCCTATTACGATGACTTTTTCTGTATTTGGGATACCTATCGTGTCACACATCCTTTGATTACCCTTTTGAACGAACGTAAACAGGTTGACATTGTAAATGCCCTACTGGATATTTATCAAAATGAAGGATATATGCCCGATGCTTGGTCCGGGAATAGTTTCGCCATGACGCAAGGAGGAAGCAACAGTGATGTTTTGGTGGCCGATGCATTGGCTAAAGGTCTGAAAGGAATTGATTATGAGTTGGCATTAAAGGCCATGATAAAAAATGCTACGGTACCTCCGGGAGATATTGAAAGGAAACAGGGGCGTGGCGGGTTACCGGATTATAATACATTGGGGTATGTCTCCACAGATTATGAAAGAGCAGGTAACCGTACGTTAGAATATTCATTTAATGATTTCTGTATTGCTCAGGTGGCAAAATCAGTTGGAAAAACAGATGTTGCAGACAAATACTATAAACAAGCCAATAATTGGAAAAATATATGGAATCCCGCAGTTGAACATCAAGGTGCAAAAGGGTTTGTAGTACCCCGTTTAAAAGATGGCAGTTTCGTGAAAGAGTGGAATTTAAATAAAGCCGGCAATATGTCTGAATGGACTTATGAAGGAAATGCCTGGGAGTATTCATTTTTTGTTCCGCATGATGTAAAAGAGTTGGTCAGATATTGTGGTGGAGAGCTGAAATTTGAACAAAGACTAGATACCTTTTTTGTCAAAAAAGATAAAACAGGAATTCCTTTTCTTTATGACTATTTTAATATCAACAATGAACCTGATTTTATGATTCCATTATATTACAATTATATTGGGAAACAGTCAAAAACAGCACAAATTGTTCGTAAAACTTTACTAGAAAACTATTCACTTGGACTAAAAGGGGTTCCCGGAAATGAAGACTCTGGTAGTATGTCAGGATGGTAT
>CANFFA010000309.1 GCA_947445425.1 Paludibacteraceae bacterium | reverse complement strand
TTCAAAAATAACATTGGATTTGGGAAATGGAAATATTATATCTGCCATCATCTCAAAAGATGCCATCGCAGATTTGGATTTAAAAACAGGAGATGTGGCTTTTGCTGTAATCAAATCAACAGAAGTAATCATTGGTATCCCATGTGAGTGTAAGGAAAGTAAATGTAATTGCAAATAATCATGATTGAAATAGAGTGTCATATTATTATAAAAAGAAATGGTATCTCATTTTTAGATGCAGTAAAAACTGAACTACTTGAAGAAATCATCAAGTGTGGAAGTTTAAGTAGTGCATCTAAAAATTTGAAGATTTCGTATCAACATGCATGGAATATGATAGATCTTATGAATAGAGTTGCATCAGAACCTTTGGTAAACCTATCGCGGGGAGGAGCCAATGGCGGGGGTGCCATAATCACTTTATATGGAAAAAAGACACTAAAAGAATTTAAATTAATTGAAGCAGAAATTAATAAACGAGTAGACCAAATTAATGTGGAAATTAATTTGTGACATTTCACCTTCCATTTTTCCCTAATTTGTATTTATAAAAAACAGTTGATTCTGTTTTTTTTTGATATTCGTTATCTTTTTTACTTTATATCGAAAATTAAATTACAATGTAAATTTTATAATATAATCATATAGTAAAATCATGCATACAATTTCTTTTAAAAAAGTAAATACTGTCGTAATTTTGTTGTTGTGTATTTCAACTACAAAATCACAAACAGTAGCTCTTGACGGAGAAATTCGCCCAAGAATGGAGTATCGGGATGGGTTGAGTAAACCATTATTGAATGCCAATGATCCGGCAGTAATTGGTATTCAACGGACAAGATTGAATCTATTGTTCAAAAGTGCTGTGATGAGTTCTTATATTTCGTTTCAAGATGCTCGTACTTTCGGACAGACACCTAATGCTTCGGATGTGGCCACTACTGGTATTTATGAGGCATGGTCCGAGATGCTTTTACTTCCAGGTACTGCCTTTAAAATTGGTCGGCAAGCTTTAAGTTATGATGACCGACGACTTTTTTCATCCCCTAAATGGAGCAATACGGGCACATCCCACGATGCAGCTTTGTTAAAATTCGGAATCAATGATCTACAGGCGCATCTGGGTGTGTTATACAATAACAATACTGCTATCTATCAAGAAACTTATTATACGACAGTAACTAAGTACAGGTACATGGGCTTTGTTTGGCTGTCTAAAAACATCATGAACGGATTGAATATTAGTGCTATTGGAGTAGATGAAGGGGTACAAGACACCATGGTCATCAAGCCTAAAAATTACAAAAAAGTAGGGATGAATCATGCTTATACCTATGGTGGTAATTTAAATTTAGATCTTGATTCAATGCCAGTTACTGCTATGGTCACTGCCTACTTTCAATCCGGTGAAAGTGGAATTGGGTCTAAGATGAAAGGCAAAATGCTAGCAATAAAGTTGGGTTATAAAATTGCCGACTTTTTAACGGTCAGTGCAGGTGCTGATTATCTGTCTGGAGATGATAATAACAGCGATGGAATTCAAAATAGTTTCAAAAAATTATATGGTGCCGATCATTATTTCAATGGAAGTATGGAGTACTGGAAAACCCCTATTAATGAAGGATTAAGAGACTATTATAGTGGGTTTACAAGTAAAATAAATTCCAATCTAAATTTTGAAGCAAGTTTTCATCTATTTGAATCAGACAAAGATCAGACTTATAATAAAGTGAATAATGGGAGAAGTTTAGGATCAGAAATTGATCTATTGGTAAATTATAAGCTGAATGAGTGGAGCAGTGTGGAAGGGGGTTGGAGCAAGTATTTTACTGTGGCTAATACTTTGGCATCCAAAGCTATTGCCACAAACGCTGATATTTCGAATCCCCAATGGGCCTATCTAATGTTTACCATCAAACCAAGTTTCCTCAAATAGTTTACAACTAGACGAGTTAAGAACTAAACAACTCAGTAGTTATAGGTGTTTTTGAATTTAATAGCGCATCAACTGAATGTTAATAATAAATATATTATGAAGCGATTAATATTATCCCTAATAATAGCCTCAATTGTAATTTCAACAAAGGCTCAAAAGTTAAATGTAGCAGCGGCAGCCAATCTAAAATATGTATTGGAAGAGATTAAAACAGAGTATATTAAACTGCATCCAAAAGCTAAAATAAATCTTGTATATGGAAGTTCCGGCACCTTGGTACAACAAATCATGAATGGTGCAGGATTTGACTTATTTATGTCGGCAGACAATGAATTTCCTTTGAAATTAAAAAACAAAGAATTAACAACTGGCGTAATTTCGACTTATGCATTTGGCAAATTAGTGGTATACAGTACTAGTTTAAATGTGGATAAAAAAGGCTTAGAGGTACTTACAGAAAGTAGTGTAAAGAAAATAGCCATTGCCAATCCAGAAACTGCAACCTACGGAACCCGCACGGTAGAGCTGTTGAAAAAAATGAAGCTGTATGATGTACTGAAACAGAAAATTGTGTTGGGTGAAAACATTGCTCAGACTGCACAATTTGCTTTTACAGGAAATGCGGAACTAGGTTTTATTGCCTTGTCATTGGCATTGGCTCCCGATATGGCCGAAAAAGGAAATCATTTTATCATTCCCGAAAATCTCTATTCACCCATTGAGCAAAGCTGTGTGTTAATAAAAACTGCGGTAATAAATACTGAGGCCATTCGATTTAAACAATACATCCTTTCTGCTGCCACCAAAGGAATTTGGGAAAAATTTGGGTATTCAGTTCAAAAAAACTAAACAATTAAAATTATGAGCCAAGACTTTATAGATACCTTATTGCTGACAGGAAAATTGGCAGGCTGGACTACAATAAGCCTTTTCATTATTGGTTTTCCAATAGCATATCTACTTGCTTTTAGGCGCTTTCCGCTGAAAGCTGTACTGGAAGCATTAATCAGTATGCCAATGGTTTTGCCACCCACTGTACTCGGATTTTATATGTTGGTATTATACAGTCCGCAAAATAGTGTAGGGAAGTTTTTATCTCAATATTTCGATGTTCGCTTGGCATTTAGTTTCGAAGGAATACTATTGGCCAGTGTTGTATTTGGCTTGCCATTTATGATACAACCCCTACAAAGTGGATTAATGGCTATACCCAAAAGTTTAAGAGAAGCCTCATATACAATGGGAAAGTCTGAAAGCACCACCTTCTTTCACATCCTTATTCCCAATATGATACCCAGTATCATTACGGCCATTGCTATGACTTTTGCGCATTGTATTGGGGAATTTGGGGTCGTAATTATGGTTGGGGGGAATATCCCTAATGAAACACGTGTAGCGAGTATAGCCATTTATGACGAGGTACAATCTTTAAATTACCATGCTGCCAATCAATATTCATTGGTATTGTTTGGAATTTCATTAATTTTACTAACCATTATTTTCAGTTTGAAGAAAACCTATTAATCAAATAGATCTCGACCTCAGATTGCCAATAGATGATTTAACATCATACCCTTATTTTGAAAATATGGAATTAAACACAGATATCAGCTCCCCAGTAGACCTTAGAAATAAACTATCAATCTCTATTGAACATGCCATGCATACTTCAGAAGGGATTAGAAATCTTGAAATCAATACGACCATTGATCCTCAGGAATTACTTTGTCTTTTTGGACATTCAGGCTCTGGAAAAACAACGACCTTAGGTATTTTGGCAGGTCTTACCAAACCAGATAAAGGTAGAATTGTATTTGGGGATAAAGTATGGTTTGATTCTGAAATAAAGATTAATCTACCCCCTCAAATGCGTAATGTAGGTTTTATGTTTCAGGA
>CANFFA010000308.1 GCA_947445425.1 Paludibacteraceae bacterium | reverse complement strand
CATGAACCGATTAAAATGATTGGCACCATACAAGATATTAGTACGAGTAAAAAGTTAGAGCTGGAACGAAATTATCTACTAGCATCTGTTGAGAATGTGCCCAATAGAATAGTAGTGAAAGATTTAGACTTGAAAGTGGTTTCAGCCAATAGATCTTGGATACAGTCGAAGGGTGAATTGTCCATTGAAAATTTAATTGGCAAGACTGATGCTGAAGTGTTTGGGATTTCTCCAGATGCTGAGCCTGTCCGAACTTATATGGAGCAAGATAGAAAAGTGCTCAGTTTATCGCCAGGTGAGTTTATTGAAAGTGAGTGGCCTGTTAAACTTTTTAATGGAGAAGATACCATTGCATCTTTGCGTAGGTATCCAATTTTTGATGATAGAGGAAAATTGTTTTGTATTGGGTGCATCGCTATAGATATTACAGAACTTAAAAAAAACGAAGCGCTCATTACAAATCTTAATGAAACTTTGGAACGAAAGGTGCAACAACGGACTAAAGAGTTGGAAGATGCTAATAAAGAGTTAGAAGCTTTTTCATATTCTGTCTCGCATGATTTACGAGCGCCACTACGGCATATTAATGGCTTTTCAGAAATGCTTTCAAAAGATACACAAGAGCAATTGTCTGAAAAAGGAAGGCATTACTTGGAAGTTATTAGTGGGTCTGCCCGAAATATGGGACTACTTATTGATGATCTTTTGGATTTTTCTAGAACTGGAAGGATGGAAATGAAGAAGATAAGTTTTCTGATGAAGGAAGTGATTGATGAAGCTTGTCAATTTCTTTTGCCTAGTTATGGAAATCGGCAAATTTCATGGGAAATTGCTGAAATGCCTAAGGTCTTTGCAGATTATACTCTAATCCGTCAGGTATGGATTAACCTTTTGGATAATGCTTTAAAATATGCAAGAACAAGGGAGAATACCTTCATTAAAATAGGGAGTGCATTGCTTGAAACTGAGTATTTATTTAGTATACAGGATAATGGGGTAGGTTTTGATTCGAAATATTCAGAGAAGTTGTTTGGCGTATTCCAAAGGTTACACGCTTCTTCTGATTTTGAAGGGACTGGTATTGGTCTTGCCAATGTGCGCCGAATTGTTTTAAGACATGGAGGACGCACTTGGGCTGAATCAGAATTGGATAAAGGTGCTACTTTTTATTTTACCTTACCAAAAACAGAGACAATATCATGAGTATTTTATATAAACTGGCCTCCTCCCTGGGTAGGCGTGATGCAGAACCCAATCAGAAATTAGCACAACAAATTATTATTCGAATGGATACTTTATCCGTAGTAGAATTGATTGAAAATACTGCTAATAAAATTGAAAATACGCAAGCTGATTGTATTGATGTGTTATCTGAAATCGCAAAATACAAGCCTGAATTGCTTGTAGAATATGATGCTTTTTTTATCCAATTGCTAAACAATAGAAATAGAAACTTGATGCTGGGTAGTTTAGCTATACTGGATTATATCACCAGATTGAAGCCTCATTCAATCTATAAAAACCTACCGAAAATACTAGAGGTTGCAGACAGTGGTTTACTCGTTTCAAAGGAGCATGGCATCAGTATACTTTTACAACTCATTTCGGATGAAAAATACGCAAAGGAGGCTTTCGGTTTATTTTTAGATCAATTCAGAACTTGTGCTATAAACCTAGTCGTTAAATATGCCGAAAAAGCAGCTGGCCTGATCGGTGATACTTATAAAGCTGAGTTTGTGAAGGTACTTCATCAGCGCATGCGTGAAGTTGAAAATGAGATTAAAAGAGATAAAATTATGAAAGTGATTCGTGTCTGTGAAATTGCGTAGCAAAATAATTTCAAAAATAAAAAATCCCTTGAATGGTCATGTTCGACTATTCAAGGGATTTTTTAATTCATCTTCTCTCATTTTTATGATAAATTCTTACTGTTCCCGATTAAGATCAATTTGCTGGCTGATCTCTGGATAGCTAGATCATTTGATTATTTTAGCATTTAAGTGCAGAAGTATGTTGTTGGAGTTTCGGCGAATGTCTAATCCAAGTGTTTATGTACTTGGGAGTTATTGTTAACTGAAAGTTCGCAATTCCCTTATAATAAGATGGTCGATTTACGCTATTAAGTCTGAAGAATAAAAGTGTATAATGTTGATTGTTAGTGAGTGTATGGCTTAAATGTGTATCTTTTTGACTTGGCCAATTTATTCTGAAATCTAATAAAAAATGTTTGCATTTTTTTGTTTTTTATTTTCGTTATCAGGTCATTTCTATCTGCGTAAATCAGCTTGCAATTAAAAAATAGATATTGAATTGAATATGTTAATAATTAACATATCTTTAGTGGATTGACTGCCATTTAGTATGAAATCGAATTCGTCTTTTTGAAAACTCTTTTACTACATTGAAGCAGGTTTGTTGAAGAAATGCCAAATTATCTAGAGGGAGTAACTTCGCTTTAACTATTAATATTTAATTTTTCTGTTGATTGTAAGACTATTAGTGTGAATTGTGTTCGTTTTTGGAGTTGTGTTTTTCGTTTTTCAATTAATTATAATTATTACAAATTAACATATAGTAGTCGGATTTTCAGATGCGTTTAACTTATATTTGTTGACGACTAATAATGTGTTTTTAAGAAATAGCATCATTCGAAATTATTTTTGAATTTTTGTTAATCTCCTAATATTCTTAAATCATGATTTCGTACTAAATTTTAAATTCTATGAGACCAATTATACTCTTACTCTTCAGCCTTATGCTGTATGCCACTGTGCAGGCGGTAACGATAAATGTTACTGTTCCAGGTACTTTGAGCACTTTAGCTACCAATACTGATATTACAGATCTTACTTTGACCGGTACGATAGATGCCCGAGATTTTAAGTTTTTGCGCGACGGTTTACCAAGCCTTATTGTACTGGACATGGCTACTGTAAGCATTGCTGCTTATACTGGTGTTGATGGAAGTGGGGGAGGAAGTCCAATATTCTATCCTGCCAATGAAATTCCAACTTTTGCTTTTTGTGATTTAACAACAAGTCAGGGGAAACCCACTTTGACTACTGTTACACTACCCAATTCCTTGACTAGTGTCGGTAATTCTGCCTTTTGGGGTTGTGCCAGTTTGGCCGGAACTTTGGTGATACCTTCTGGGGTTACGGCCATTGGTGTTAAAGCTTTTAAGGATTGTATTGCACTTTCAGGTTCTATTGCATTGCCGGTAGGTATAAAGACTTTAGAGATTTATGCATTTGCAGGTTGTTCTGGAGTTTCTGATATTTCTATTCCAACAACGGTTACTGCTATTGGAGCGGATTGTTTTTCAGGCACAAAAATGTTGGTCAACGTAAATATCAACAATGGCTTTTTTTCCTCTAAAGATGGTGTTTTATATGATAAAGCACAAAGTGTATTAATACATGCCCCAAATGATATTTCAGGAGTTTTTACGGTTCCCTTAACAGTAACCAAGATTAGTGTGGGAGCCTTTTATCAATGTAATGGTTTAGATGGTGTTGTATTGAATGCAAATCTCACCAATATCGGTGATAATGCTTTTTTTGAATGTGCTAATCTTTCAGGACCACTTCCCATTCCGCCTAGTTTAACTAATATTGGTGCCAGCGCTTTTAAAGGCTGTCCATTGTTAACGGGAGGTCTTGTTTTTCCAGAAACACTTTTGATAATTGGAACCTCTGCATTTGCAGGCTGTTCAGGTTTTGATGGTAAATTAGTCCTTCCCAATTCCCTCTCGACTTTGGGGGGTAATGCTTTTGATGGTTGTTCTGGACTCATTGATACTTTGACCATTCCCAGTAAAATAGCCACTGTTGAATCGACGACTTTCAGAGGTTGTTCTGGTTTT
>CANFFA010000307.1 GCA_947445425.1 Paludibacteraceae bacterium | reverse complement strand
TGGCTTTATCTCCTTTTATACCATTCCATGCTTTTAATTTTGAAACAGAAATACCATATTTGGCTGCTATCGTTTTTAGCGTTTGACCTTTTAATACCTTGTGTAATTTCAACTTTCCACCACTGTTTTCCTGGCTTACATTATTTGAATTTTCTACAATCTCAATTTCCCCTCTTCTGTTATTTATTAATGAATCTGATTTATATGCATAAATGGTGTCTTGCATCTCCATAAATAGGGTTACATATTTTAGAGGTAAACACAAAGCATAAGGCTTAGTATTACCAGGAATAATATCCTTCCTGTATTGTGGGTTGAGCAATCGAACTAATTCTATGGGTAGGCGCAATACTGATGCCACTTGTAATAAATGCAGTCGCTTGCGCACCATAATCGTATCTGTAATGGCTGGCATATTCACATTGGAGGAACATAGATTATGTTCTCTGGCATAGTGCATTGAGTAGTTAGCAGCAA
This sequence comes from Paludibacteraceae bacterium, assembly GCA_947445425.1. Lineage (GTDB taxonomy): Bacteria > Bacteroidota > Bacteroidia > Bacteroidales > Paludibacteraceae > Paludibacter. The sequence goes on along the minus strand of CANFFA010000307.1, from coordinate 3,394 downwards.
TGAAAATTGGAACATATCCACGCGTTTCTCTAGGTAAATAAGGGTAAATGGCCCAATAATCACGCTTTCCACCGGCTTTGCGAATGGCCTTATTTACATTTCCTGGACCACAGTTATAGGCAGCAATTACCAAGTTCCAATCACCATAAATAGAATGCAAATCTTTCATGAAATGGGCTGCTGCATTGGTTGCTTTTGCTGGTGATAAACGTTCATCAACCAAACTATTGATTTCTAAACCGTACATTTTACCTGTAGCAATCATTAATTGCCAAAGTCCAGCAGCACCCATGCGTGAAACAATGGTTGTATTTAATGCTGATTCAATAATGGAGAGGTATTTCAACTCCAACGGTAAATTATTGGCACCCAAAACTTGTTCAAATACAGGGAAATAGTACTCGCTCAATCCGAGCATAGATTCCATTTGTCGACGTTTACGAAGGGTGTATAGATCAATATAAGAGCGTACTGTTGAGTTATAAGGCATCTCCATTAGATAAGGGAGCTTGGAAAGTCTAAGTTTACAAATAGAGTCCGATACGAGTGGTGGAATTTCTGAGGTGGGGCAATTTGATTTGGCTGCATGGCGTACTGCCCATGATTGCAACATGAAATCTAGTGAATTGGAGACCTCGGTAGGAATGACCAAGGTGGTATCACCGACTGGCAATTTATCAGGAGTAGCTTGAGAATAAGTACAAACCGAATACAATGAAATTAATAAGCTGAATAATAGATATTTGAATGTCATTCTATGTGATTTTCTATTTTATATTAAATTTACATTGCAAACCAAGCATACTCAACTGAGTTGATGAATTTGGCAGTACTACTGGTGCGATATGGAGCGTTAAATCTGGACTAATATCAAAATCAAACAATTGGGCATCAACGTATGCATCCACAAGTGTGAGCGCATAAAAACCGAAACTTCCCAAAATACTTAGATCTCGGCTTCTTCGATAAGCATCTTGAACAGTCTTTAGAGTACTAGTATAATAGCTCATTCCACCAAAAGTTTCAACTGTATACCCCTTTGGAAGTGCTGTGATAAAGGTATTTGTGCTGGGATCATTATCAATAATATCTCTATAAGCCGTTCTGTATTTATCATACATTGCCGAGTTCCAAATAACTGCATAGGCACAACCCGCAAACCCACCGTACACGAGCGGCAATTTCCAATACTTTCTATTCATAATTTGCCCATATCCAGGCAAAACGGCACCCATCCATACTACTTTTGCAGGATCAGGCTTATAGGGTAATTTTACAACTGCTCGTTTGGGAAGTTTTGGACGCTGTATACTATCTTTTTTCAATGCAATGGTATCAGACACAGTACCCTTGTTTTCAAAGGTCACTTGTGCCTGCATGTTGATAGACAGCAAGAAAATTAAAACCAGCAATATTTTCAATATTCTCGTCACCAGCACTTTACTTAGATTTTATCAAATAACTCCATCAATCTTGCCAACTCCTCGTCTGTAGAAAATGGAATGGTGATTTTACCTTTTCCATCAGGGCTACAGGCAAATTGTACATTGGTGCCCAATAAATTGCTGAGGTGTGACTTTAATTCGTCAGTTTCCTTTAGACTATTCATTGGATTATTAATAGACTCTTTTTGTTTTAAATCCAAACTACCCGTTTCTAAAAATAGTTTTACTAACTCCTCTACTTTTCTTACTGTATGGTCATTGTGGAGGATACTTTCGTACAATTTAAGCTGTGCTGCTGGATCATTTAGCCCTAAAATGGCACGAGCGTGACCCATGTCAATTTTTTTATCTTTAATTCCCATCTGAATTTCAGCTGGGAGGCGCAATAGTCTTAGGTAGTTGGCTATAGTAGCACGTTTTTTGCCGACACGCTCACTCAAACGTTCTTGTGTAAGCTTGTATTCTTCCATTAAACGATAGAAAGTAAGCGCAATTTCAATGGCATTGAGGTCTTCACGTTGAATATTTTCAATCAAAGCCATTTCCATCACCTGCTCATCTGCAGCTGTCTTTACATATGCTGGTATTGATCTTAATCCCACCAATTTAGAAGCCCTATATCGACGTTCACCGGCAATAATAAGATAACTGCCATTGTCATTTTTGCGTAAAGTTATGGGTGAAATTACACCCAATTCACGAATAGAAGCTGCTAATTCAGTCAAAGCATCTTCATCAAAGTGGGTACGGGGTTGATTTGGATTTGCAAATATTAAATCCAAAGCCACCTCACTAATTGACGAAGAACCACTGGTGTTCACGTTTTCAGTATTGATCAATGCGCCTAAGCCTCTTCCTAAACCGGTATTTTTTGCCATAATAAATAGTGTTTAGTGATTAGTGTTTAGTGATTAGTGTTTAGTGATTAGTGTTTAGTGATTAGTGTTGGTGATCGCTTATAATTAATCACTAAATACTAATCACTAAACACTAATCACTAATAGTTGTGTTTTGCGACTAATTCCTTAGCCAAGTCCATATAATTTGTAGAACCTTTGGATTCGGGATCGTATAATAAAACGGGTTTTCCATAACTTGGTGCTTCGCTCAAACGCACATTTCTAGTAATAACAGCTTCAAATACCATTCCTTGAAAATGTTTTTTCATTTCGGCATATACCTGATTGGCCAGACGCAATCGGTTGTCAAACATGGTTGGTAAAAAGCCTTCAATTTCTAATGTCGGGTTCAACTTGCTTTTGATGATCTTGATAGTATTCAGCAATTTACTAATCCCTTCAAGTGCGAAATACTCGCATTGTACCGGTATAATGACTGAATCGGATGCGGTGAGAGCATTCACTGTAATTAATCCCAATGATGGAGAACAGTCCACTAAAATATAATCGTAGATAGATTTCAGCGGTGTCAATAAATTTTGCATCACTCGCTCACGTTCATCAAGATTGAGCATCTCAATTTCAGCACCTACTAAATCGATGTGTGAAGGCAATACAAATAAGTTCTCAACTTCTGTAGGAAGTGTGGCTTGCGCACAAGGGACACCGTCAATTAAACACTCATAAATTGTAAAGTCCAGGGTCGTGATGTCAATACCCAAGCCAGATGAGGCATTGGCTTGCGGATCAGCATCTACTAGAAGAATTTTCTTTCCAAGTGAGGCCAAGGATGCCGCTAAATTAATTGCAGTGGTGGTCTTACCCACCCCCCCTTTTTGGTTGGCCAATGATATTATTTTACCCATATTTAAAGGATTATATTTTACAAATAAGTACTTTGCTCTGGACTAAGCATAGATTTGGCAAAGGTAAGAAAATTAATCCACCCATTCAAAATTGAAGCTTTACTCACTAGACAATTAATGATTTTTTAAGTCATTTTGACGTGAAACAATTCTTTAGACATAAAGGGACATAGCACTACGATTT
>CANFFA010000306.1 GCA_947445425.1 Paludibacteraceae bacterium | reverse complement strand
GAAGGAACATTTACCTCATCTTAAAAAGCGAATTACTATTGTATCTTAACTACTTTGAAATTCTTGCAATCATCATTTTGATAGACTTTAACTGTATAGGGTCCCGAAGCTAAATTTGAAATATCAATACTGCTTTTTCCAATGCAATTCCACTCACCCATATTTTCACCCAATAGATTGTATATAATCACCACAGAATTTATATTCTCTGCGCTTTGCACAAATAATTGATTGTTGGCCGGATTAGGAAATACCTCAATATTACTTGTCTTTAAGGTATTCACCCCAGTTGTAAATCCGGTAGGAATAATTATAGAAGTAACCGACATGGCAGGTAAAGTGATAGAAACACTTCCCGAAACTAAATTTACATTACTCTTTGCTAAAGCATTGTTGGTATGCGATACAAAAGTTTCAGTGGATGGTAATTGTTTTAGTTGATAGCTTTCGAATGTTCTATCGCTAAGATTTAAATTATTCAAATTCAAAGTAACACTTTTACTTGAACTGGCAGAGCGATTGATCAACAAAACCGTTGCAGAGTCATTTGCATCATTGATAGAGGTGTGCGCTGAAACATTCAATTCATCGCTTGAAACAGAAGGTAAATAATTGTCGTGATTGTAGCGACTAAACAAGTGCACCGTTTCCCACATTCCTGTTTTCCATGTCCATGGAGTTAAGTATTCTGCATCTTTATTGCGCATAAATTCACCCAAAAGAGAAGCATACCACATGGCGTTGGTGTTTGCGTCGGATGAGTTTATATCGGTCTCTGATACTCCAAACTTTACTCCGTGACCAGCACCTAAATATAGGTTGAGCCAATCGTTGCAACGCACAAATACTTTTTCGGTAGTGATGGAAGCATCCCAGCCTCCGTTCACCTTTTTCACCCCGTTGGCCTCAGGAAAAACATAAGTGGGATCGAAGTAAACACGATGGTATTGCATAATATTACTTTGATTGGTACCACTTGGATAGTGATGTAAATCAATCACATCAAGCAAACGAATGCCGCTGCTTATTTGCTCTTCGGCAATACGTTTAATAAAATACTCCAACCATGAATAGTTTTTACCATTGTTATTAATATTGGCGTCATTCCAAGCATACCATTGCCATTCATTGGCAGCAACTGGTCCGGTTAATTTAATATTTGGATACAAAGCTCTTGCTTTTTTGGCGGCGGCGATATATTTCTGAACATAAAATTCAGCATCTATATTAGCACGAAGTACATCATCGTGGGTACCGTTCCATATATCTGGCTCGTTATCGAGGTTCCAGTATTCGATAGCAGCAGGGTTGATAGTCAAATTGTTCAACCAGTGATCAAGAATCGCCACTGAAGAATCAACTGGCCACGACTTTAAATACTGGTTGGTATCACCTTGCGTTAGGGCAGTGCTTCCTCCACCTGTATTTATTACTCCACCACCTGCTAAATTTTGGTGTACACCCGACCAATACTGAGAACTATTGTAATTCCAATCATTAAAGTTTTTGGTATTGGTTTTAGCTACCATTCCCAAAAGTTGAAAACCGTACATTAATTTCAAATCGGGCATTTGAGTTTGCGCCGAAGTTATTTCATAATCCCAATCGGCTGCGTAAACATTATTGTACCAATCGGGATGGCTGCTCATTTTCAAACGCCAGTTGTACTTAGAACAATTATTTCCCGAATTTTCACGTGTAAAACGAATGCCCGCTTCTTTCAATAAATTCCAATCATTGGTGGCCGTTGGAGAAGAAGATGTACTCGATAGGGAATTGTTTCTTCCATAAATCAAAGGTGAAATAGGAGTTGTGCTTTGTGCAAAGTCGACAGTAACAGTTACTTGAGCAAAAACAGAAAAAGAAGAGCTCAAGAAAAGGAGTAGTAGTTTTTTATTCATGTTGTTACATTTTATACTGGTTGTAATTTAGAAATAAATTGTATTTTAAAAAATATTTATCGTAGTTTGCTGAAGATAATCTTAACAATGAGCTGTATCATTATAAAAATGGTGATCAAGGCATTTCACTGTTCAATGGATCACTAAAATAGTTGAGCTAAAATTATTCTTGCACAATTTCTCCGTTCTCGTCTACTGCCTGTCCGTTAATAAAAAAACGAGTGTCGTCATCAAATTCTAATAATACTCTAAGCTTATCTTCATTTTCTTCCAAAACATCTGCCTCCACATCTTGGTCTTCCCATTCAATGAGCCAGGCGGCTAGTGGCGGAAGTTCAAACCAATTGCCAAAGGGCTCTACCTTCACCGATAGCGTTTCCTTGCCATTTTTAAATTGATAGGTTTTTGTTTTCATCGTACTAAGCTGCGTTTTGTTTTTCCTCTAACTTTCTAATTAACGAAAAAAGCATTTTCGAAAGTTCTTCTAATCTACAATAATAATATTGAAAAGATTCTGGAGTAATGGCATTTACTTCTTTCAAATATTCCAGTATAGCGAAGCATTCAAAAACACTTCCTCTAGAAATTACCAAAAAATTTCTTCTGTCTTTATTGCTGTAACGCGAAGCTCCTTCTGCAATATTTAGCATTATACTGAATGATGCTCTGCGAAGCTGATCGTTGGTGGTACGATCGAATTTTTGCGCAGTAATGGTTGTGGTTATGTCTTTACAAAATGACTTAGCCTTTTGATAGACATCAAGTTTTTGGAAATCGAACACAGAAAATAAATGTTATTTAGGTTTAGTTCTTCGCTCCTCTCTCACTCTAAACACTCACTCTGATGGAGAGTGGTTTAGTTTTCCTCTCACACTCTTCACACTCACTCTGATTGAGAGTGGGAGTGAGTTTTGAGAAAAATCAGAGTGAGTGTGGTCGCTCTCGCTTCTCACTCTCACTCTGATTTTTAGTGGTGCCTGCTGGAATTGAACCAGCGACACGCAGATTTTCAGTCTGCTGCTCTACCGACTGAGCTAAGGCACCAATTATTTTTAGAAGAGCGGAGGGCAAAAGTAAAACTATTTTTGAAATAATGAAATCCTCATGCACAATTGTTTACAAAATGTAAGGAATATATTATGAGGATAACATTTGACCTATCGAAAAGAGAAACGATTTACAAATGAAATTTTAAAGAAGATTGTATCTTCGCGCCATGTTGTTACGCTACTTCCATACGCTTCGATATCTTAAACTAACTCAGGTTTATTTTCAGCTGTATTATAAGCTGCGTAGGGTTTTTAGGAAATTAAGAAAGCATAAATTAGCCTTCAATTACTACAAGAAGGGGGCAGCGTTAAACTTTAATGAGGCTATGCCCAAGGCTTACGAAAGCTATTCTTTTAGAGATAATCAGCATCATTTCTCCTTTTTGAACTTGCAAACCTCCTTCGACTATATAGATTGGGATTACGCTGCACATGGCAAATTATGGACATACAACCTCAACTATTTTGACTTTTTAAACCAAGAATCTATTCATAAAGAAGAAGGATTGTTGCTCATTCGTGATTTTATTCCGCAATTACCTCAGCTCAAAAATGCCAACGAGCCCTATCCCATCTCATTGAGAGGAATAAATTGGATTAAGTTCTTATCGAAACACAACATCAGTGATCAGGCCATTGATACTGCTTTATACAGTGAGTACTTAGTGCTCATGGACAATTTAGAATATCACTTGCTGGGAAATCATTTGTTAGAAAACGGCTTTTCTCTCTACGTAGGTGGATGCTATTTTAAAGACGAAAAGCTCATCACTAAAGGATTTGAAATCATATCTAAAGAATTAAAAGAGCAAATATTAGAAGATGGGGCACACTACGAATTGAGCGCCATGTACCACCAAATATTATTAAGCAGATTGCTTGATTGTATCAGCATAGCAAAAGAAAATCATGTTGACGTAT
>CANFFA010000305.1 GCA_947445425.1 Paludibacteraceae bacterium | reverse complement strand
CGAACGCAATATTTTATCTTCGGGAGTTATTCCACAAATCTCAGCTATTTTCGGACCATGTGCCGGTGGTGCTGTCTACTCTCCTGCCCTAACCGACTTTGTGTTAATGACAGAAGATAATAGTTATATGTTTGTTACTGGTCCTAAAGTTGTGAAATCAGTAACCGGTGAGGATGTTTCTACTGAAGATTTAGGTGGTGCGGATGTACATTCGCGTAAATCTGGTGTTTCGCACTTCAAAGTACAAAATGAAGAGGAAGGTATATTGGTTATTCGTAAATTGCTCTCTTTCTTACCACAAAATAATTTGGAAGAAGCACCTTTAATGGAAACCAATGATCCGATTAATCGTTTAGAGGACGCTTTAAATACAATTGTACCTGACAATCCCAACATGCCTTATGACATGAAGGATTTGATTCATTTGATTATTGATAATTCAGAATTCTTAGAAGTACATTCTAATTATGCCCGAAATATTATCGTTGGTTTTGCTCGTTTTAACGGGGTTTCCACAGGAATTGTTGCCAATCAACCTAATTTCTTAGCAGGTGTACTCGACTGTGATGCAGCTCGTAAAGCAGCTCGTTTTGTACGTTTTTGTGATGCATTTAATATTCCTGTGCTTACTTTAGTTGATGTTCCGGGATTCTTACCGGGAACTGGCCAGGAATATGCTGGAATTATCACCCACGGTGCCAAATTAATGTTTGCCTATGGTGAAGCAACTGTTCCAAAAGTAACAGTAACCATCCGTAAATCTTATGGTGGTGCGCATGATGTAATGAGTTGTAAGCAATTGCGTGGTGATTTTAACTATGCTTGGCCAACAGCTGAGATTGCTGTGATGGGTGCTGCTGGTGCCATTGAAGTTTTAGAAGGACGTGCCATTGCAGCATTTTCTGATCCGGAAGAAAAAGCAGCCTTCATCAGTGAAAAAGTCAATGAATACAAAGAAAAATTTGCAAATCCATATCAAGCAGCTGCTTATGGATATATTGATGACGTCATTGAACCTCGTAACACCAGATTCAGGATCATACGAGCATTCCAAGCCCTACAAACAAAAAAAGTAGTGAATCCACCAAGAAAACATTGTAACATCCCATTATAATTATTAATATGATAGTACTAAATATCAATTGGGGCGGTGCCTTAACAACCACCTTTGGGGGAATAGCTATTGGGTTTATTGCGTTGATAATAATGGTAGTTTGTTTTGAATTACTAGATAAATTTATGACTTATCGGCTTAAAAGTAAAAAAGCAAAACAAGGAATTGATGTTAATAAGTTAACAAATTCTGATTTACATGTTCCAGCCGGTGATACAGCAGCAATAGCGATGGCTTTACACCTTTACTTTAATGATTTTCATGAAGAAGAGAGTAATGTCATTACCATCAAACGCATTGAAAGACGCTATTCTCCTTGGAGTTCTAAGATTTATGGAATCAACACTTATGTAAAATAAAATTAGATATGCAAAAATTCAAATTCACTATAGATGGCACGGCATATAATGTGGATGTCAAAGTAATTAAAGGAGGTATTGCTGAGATTGAAGTCAACGGAACACCTTATGTGGTAGAAATTGACCAAGAACAAAAAGCCTCAAAAACACCAATCCTAGTGCGTGGAGATGCACAGACTAAACCAGGTGAAAATAAGATTACAGCAAAAGCAGCACCAGTTCCACCATCGAATAGACCAAGTGCAAATACTATCAAATCACCACTTCCTGGAAGTATTACCAAAATAATTACCAAAGTTGGAGATACCGTAAAACCTGGGGATGTTCTGTTGATTATGGAATCTATGAAAATGGAGAACAATATTTTAGCAGAGAAAAATGGAGTGATTAAGAAAATTTCAGTTGATGCTGGACAAGCTGTTTTGCAGGATGATATATTAATGGAACTAGAGTAGAAACGTACTAAATTTTCTAAAATAAAATATGAAACGAGCATGTATAGAAGTATTCACCAAAGACCATGAAAATTGGCATGCGAGTTCCATGCGACAACTTAAAAACAATTATTTACGCATGAAAAAATATATTTTTCTACTGGTCTCTATTTTAATGTTGCTCTCTGGTTCGACTATACAGGCAGAATCCGACAATAAACAGATGACCATAAACCCTACAGAACAGGGAGTGAAAGAAATCAAGTCCGTTGATGTTAAAATCGCAAGTCTTGATTTAAAGGAGAATGCTTTATCACAAAGTTTGGAGTCTTTTTGGAGTTCGACTGGATTTGCACAAGAAGGTATAGCGCTCAATTTAATTATGATATTGGTGGGAATAGCTTGTATCACGATGGGGATATACAAAGATTGGGAACCACTCTTATTGGTTCCAATCGGTTTTGGTATAATAATAGGAAATATTCCCTTTGCCCATGGTGTTAATATCGGAGTGTTCGAAGATGGATCCGTTTTTAATTTTTTATCAAGTGGATTGAAAACAGCTTGGTATCCGCCTCTTATTTTCTTAGGTATTGGTGCAATGACGGACTTTTCATCCCTAATTTCCAATCCGAAACTAATGCTTTTGGGTGCTGCCGCTCAAATTGGAATCTTTGTAACTTTTCTGGGTGCTATTGCCCTCGGATTTACACCTCAAGAAGCAGGTTCTATTGGTATTATTGGTGGAGCAGATGGAGCTATTGCGATCTTCTTAACTTCAAAATTAACTCCTGAATTATTGGGTGTAATTGCAATAACTATTTATTCATACATTGCTTTAATACCTATCATTCAGCCACCGATCATGCGTTTACTTACGACCAAAAATGAACGTAAGATACACATGAAACCGCCCCGTGCTATTTCTCGTTTTGAAAAAATAATTTTTCCTATTGCAGCGCTTATTATTACTTGCTTTTTTACGCCAAAGGCCTTGCCTTTATTAGGAATGTTGTTTCTGGGTAATCTTTTGAAAGAATCTGCAGTTACTGAGAAATTGGCCGATACTGTTCGGAATACATTGGTAAGTATTTTCACTCTGCTCATGGGATTAACAGTTGGTTTATCAACTCAAGCAAGTACAGTTCTACAATGGAAATCGCTTGAAATAATTGCATTGGGTGCATTTTCATTCGCTGTAGCCACTGCTGCTGGGGTTTTATTTGCCAAATTTATGAATATCTTTTTAAGTAGCTCAAATAAAATTAATCCACTCATTGGTGCTGCTGGTGTTTCTGCAGTTCCACACGCTGCTCGTGTAGCGCAAGCAGAAGCCATGAAAGCAGATTCAAAAAATCATCTTTTGACGCATGCTACTGCTCCAAATGTTGCAGGTATAATAGGATCAGCAATTGCAGCTGGAATTTTATTGAGCATGTTATCCTAAATACAAACTAAAATTTTAAATGCCCAATGATATTTTTTCATTGGGCATTTTTTCATGAATCAAATCAAAAAAAATAAAGTAATTTTGAGCTCAATTTTATAATAATGAATTCTGAAACGCTACAATTTATTTCTAATAATTTAGACAAAGATGTCCGTCAATTAGCACTATTAACTAATCGTTACCCATTGGTTGATATGCCATTGGCAATTCGTCAAATCGCTGGAAAACAGAAAATAAAAGCTAAAGTACCACGCTTTTTCAATACTGAGGCTATCAGGTATCCAATACAATTATCGCTTGAACAATCTTCCTCAGAAACAACGGCGCTCTATAAAGCATCACTTTGCAAAGGCGATACTTTGGTGGATCTAACGGGTGGATTTGGAGTGGATTGCTGCTTTATGGCCGCTAATTTTAAAGCAGTCACTTATGTGGAAAGACAAACTGAACTTTGTGAATTGGCTAAAATAAACTTCGCTGCTTTAGAGGAACATCATATAAAGGTTATAAATGCAGAAACAGAGGCT
>CANFFA010000304.1 GCA_947445425.1 Paludibacteraceae bacterium | reverse complement strand
TATCTTGCAACATCATTCATACCAATCATGAGTATAGCATGTGTTGGCTGATTAATCAGAATATCACTATCCATCCTTGCCAATACTCCAGCAACGCTATTTCCTGCAATTCCACAATTATAGAAATTTACATCTTCACCTGGGAAACGAGTCAGTTGATAGAGTAGAATATTGTGATGAAACTCACCACCGAATGTAATGCTATTGCCTACAAAACAAACACGATCATTGGTCTTAAATAGAGGATTTTGATTGTTCTCAGCAGATACCTTATTTCCTAATAATAATAATATGTAAAAACAACTAATAATGTTCTTAAATTTGTTCGAAGGATTTTCCTCATCTGATTAAAATGTGTTATAAAGGTAGATTACTGTTTTCCTATAATTTAAAAATAAATTTGAATCAATTTTGGGCATATCACCCTATCTGTTTGCGTTGTATGTAGGTTTGTTTTTCTATTTAAAGGATATTTCTCCAAAGTATTCCGGCTTATGAAAGTTGGGCCACTTTGTAAGGATAGGACTCCAGCTTACGTAATGCTTTGTACTCAACTTCTCGCCACATTTGTAGAAATTGGCATGTAGGGTTTGTTTCTTTAAGTTGGTAATATTTGTCGTTCCGAAAACCTCGAGGGGAATGGCAAGGGTTAATGTCCAATTAAAATTGCCTTTTTTTTCTGCAAAAGGAGTGCTTCCCAGCGACGATTTGCGGCGAATTTTCGACGTTAATTCCTTCGATAATCGTATTCGGTTGTTGTTACGGGTACCGTTCTCCACCAGACAGGTTCCAATGCAATTGAACTCGAGATTGAAATAAGTACTGTCACCAGGTATTTTAACAAAAAGCTCCACGCAGGAATCGAAACAGGGCATCCCCTTCTCTTCATCCACCTCCTGAGCCAGAATGGCCGATTCGGTAACATTGAATTGCAGGTAAATCTCCTGTTTGTTGTAAGCCATTCTAAATTTCGTCTCTGGCTTATAGGGGTATTTCGCCCAATTTACATATTCTAATGTTTCAAAGGGTAGCTTTGCCTTCTCCATTGCTCTCTCCACCTCCTCGATTGTGGGGTTGAGTTGTTTAAATTTTAATGGTTTTACCACCAAAGTGGAGGGTTTTGACACATTGGCACTGCTAGGCGACACAACAGCTTTCGTCTTGTCCTGATGATCGTGCCGATTGGCAATAACATTGGCAGTCGAACTACAAGCTTGTATGGCAAAAATAGTGATTGCCAGCACAAAGAAAAGATTTGCTTTTAAGACACAGGAGTGTTTCATTTTGTTTTGGATTGTTGTTTAATGACAGGGTTTTGTTATTTAAACTCCAATACGGCACCTTTCTGCTGTAAACCGGATTTCAAAGCATTATAATCAATATCCTGAACAGCACTCTTTTGATCAATCGCCAAACAAGCGGCTTGCCCGGCGGCCTGACCTAGCATCATGAAAACGGGCTCCATCCTGATTGAACCGTATGCTATATGTGTCGCGGAAACACAAACAGACACCAGTAGATTCGTACACTCGCTCTTTTTCGGTGTAAGTGATTTATAGGAAATTGGGTATGGTTTAGGTACTGGGTGACCTTGATCTCCTTCATTTTGAACAAACCCTTCGCTTGTAACGATTCGTTGAGAATTGTGCGTGTCTAGCCAGTATGAACCAAAGGCTACCGCTTGTGGTACCGGCAATTTACCTAGCACATGGTTGTCTGTCATCACAAATTCCCCCACCATGCGTCTTGCTTCGCGAATGTAGGGTTGGTAAGGCCAATTGCCATTATCCACAAATTCATCCTTGGCCAACCCGACTTTCTGTAATCTATCCCGCAACTCCTGAGGTACTCTCAGATCGTGCGAAGCAAAATAGAGTAAGCCCTTTTGGTAATTCTCGTGATCTTTAATAATTACTTTTCGCTGCGCATAACTCGCATTGGGATAGTCATAGTTTGCCCCGATGTAGTCGCTGCTGAAAGGTCCATGATTGTTGGTATCGGTTTTCCGATTCGGAATTGGGTCGTAATAATTGAACCAGTCGGTTCCGGCTACAGCAAACAGACGCAGTAGTAATTCGTATCGCTCCGGATGGTAGGATTCAGGTTTAGGAAATGGGCTTGTATTTTTGGGATTCTCCGACATACACACCCGGTAACAATAAGCCTGTATTTTGTGGTCAGCACTACCATTGGGCTGGAGTTTATCCGATGAAATACCTAAAAGCAGTCCACTTTTCGGATTTCCAGGTATTTTATAAGGATCGACCTTTTGTTTGAAACGATTAAAGTGGACGGTATCTCCAAAGTGGACGCCATTGAATGACTCTTTGTACTGCGTATTGGCTTCCCGGCCAACATGAAAAGAGACCTTGGCAGCTGCCATCAAATCGCCTTCATAAGTGGCATCAATAAATACTTTTGCTTGAAAGATCTTATCCGACAAGGTCTTTATTGAAAGAATTTTACCCGATTGCTTCACTACTCCCGTTTCACGATTCAGCCACTCGTTTCGTAAAACCCTGATTTTGTTCTCATTTACGTAAGTTTCAAATATACCTTCCGCCACATGTGGCTCAAAAATCCACATTGTAGCACTCTCTGTATCCATTGCTTTACTAACGGTGTCCGTGTCCGAAGTAACTTGTCCTCTGTTCCCAAACTCCGATTTATTTTGCCACTTCCACGAAGCATCTTCCTGATAATGGAGGAAAGCCCTGTGATAGAAATCACGTGCCAAACCGCCTATGGTATTCTTATTTCCAGTATCCGAATAGCCTAATCCACTAGCAGCCATTCCGCCCAAATGCTTGTCGGGTGATACCACAATGACCGATTTGCCACTTTTCGCAGTTTCAACCGCCGAAATAATTGCCGAAGGAGTTCCTCCGTAAACAATAACATCTGCCTGATAATTCGCAGTACTCTTTTGACTTGCAATCGCAACCATACTATTGATGAGTAAAGTAGAGAAAAGTACAATGTCTTTTGAAATTCTAAATGATAAATATCTCATATCTAAATGATTAATTAATATATTTTTATTTTTTTTACTAATTCACAAACATTTATGTCGATCATTATTCTCCTAATACCATTCCGGCCATTCCCGCTTTTCCCTTCGCTCCTTTTACTAAAAGGGTGAGGGTTCTACCCCCATTTTTTGGTGGAAGTTGAAAAGAGATATTGTCACTAGCAACAGATGATTTCGCAGTCACCATTACACCATCCAACCAGACCTCAGCCTCTCCTACCACCTCATGAAATGTGATAACCGTTCCTGATTTTTGGACTGCGGTTGTTGGAGTAAACAGCGTTCTGAATAGACAATATTCATTTTCAGATAAAGGGTGTAAAACTCCAGGTTTGGTAATCGTCCAGCTATTCATATCGGTTATAGGAATCTCCTGATTGGGATTTGGCTTTGTGTTATACACTGGAGATATCCGCCATACATCTAAGTTTAACCGCTGATTAGAGGGTAGAATAGCAGGTATTGTAGGTGATTCTTCCATCTTAATCCTTAATACAGCCTCCTTCAACCCTGTTGATTTAGCTTTCACCATCACTTCTCCCACTCCATTCTCTTTTCCCTGTACAATCAATTGTGCCAGTCCATGAAACAACTTTCGTTCGTTGGATTTTTCCGCTTCATGGGAGTTGGGGTTTCCGTTGCCTACTCCAATATTTTGCGCATCGCCTATCACCTCAAACTCAACCAACATATCGGCATCAGGTACTATTTGCCCATTTTTATCCACCGCACGAACGGTAATTGGCAGGGCATCCCGCCCGTCACCTTTTATTGAATTTCGGAAAGGGTTCAACTCAAGAGCCACTGCACGACCTGTGGTTTGTACTGTTTTCCGGACAATCTCTTTCCCATTGCGATATCCTATTGCTTCG
>CANFFA010000303.1 GCA_947445425.1 Paludibacteraceae bacterium | reverse complement strand
TCTACAAACTCAACATTACTTACAATCCATGGACGACTAAGCCCTAATGCTATCGAAAATATCTCAGTACTATTCATACTACAAAGATATTCCTTTTTTCAATTACCCACCCTAAACGTTATAGAGCCGACAAATGTCCTGATACCCCACTCGCTGCAAGAGGGATGGTCAGTGAAGATGGTTGTCCATTGGATACTGACAAAGATGGTATTTTTGATTATTTAGACAAATGTCCGACTACAGCTATTGGCATAAAAGTTGATGCAATGGGCTGCCCAATGGACAATGATGGGGATGGCGTAACAGATGATTTAGACAAATGCCCTGATACTCCTGAAGCTGCCAGAGGCAAAGTTGATGCTACAGGTTGCCCATTGGATACAGATGGGGATGGCATTCCAGACTATTTAGACAAATGTCCAGATACACCAGCCGAATCAAAAGCATCTGTTAATGAATTTGGATGTTCTGAAGATAGCGATGGTGACGGAGTTCCTAATTTTTCAGACAAATGCCCTGACACTCCAAAAGAGGCTGCTGGTAAAGTCGATGCAAAAGGTTGTCCTTTAGATACCGATAATGACGGTATTGCAGACTATTTAGATTTATGCCCGAATACACCACTTGAAGCACGTTTATTAGTTGATAAAAACGGTTGTACCGGTGATAATGATGGGGATGGTGTAACAGACGATTTAGACAAATGCCCAAACACACCTGCTGATGCCCGTGGTAAAGTTGATGCAAATGGTTGTCCATTGGACACCGATGGTGATGGAATTGCTGATTATCTTGATAATTGTCCTACAACAAAAGGAGTAGCTTCAAATTACGGCTGTCCAGAACTGAAGAAAGAGGTGAGAACATTGCTTCAAAAAGCATTGCAAGGAATTGAATTTGAAACTGGTAGCCCAGTGATAAAAACAAAATCATTCGCGATATTAGATCAGATTAAAACGGTGCTGGTAGACAATACAAGCTATTTAGTTGAAGTTCGAGGACATACAGACAATGTAGGTAAAGCAGAAGCAAATCTCATTTTATCAGAAAAACGTGCAGCTGCTGTAAAAGAATACTTGACATCAAGAGGGATTGAAGGAAAAAGGATCACTTCTAAAGGATTTGGTGATACCAAACCTGTTTCCTCAAATGCTACTCCTGCAGGCAAAGCTAAAAATCGCCGCGTTGAGTTTACGGTAATTTTCGAAGAGGTGAAGTTCGAATAGAATAGTTTTCACATCAATGTAAATGGGTCTATTTATGACGTTGAAGAGCGTTATAAATAGGCCCATTTCCTTTGATTAAAAGGGTATTTATGAGGGAATAAAGGACTTTTAATATAGGATAATTAAAGGATAAAATTCAAAACAGAACTAAAATTATATCTGCATTATTTCAAACTAAAAATTCTTTGTACCTTTGAGCGTTTTTTGCAAATAAAAGTATACAAATCAAGAAATAAATTTTTAAACGATCAGATGAAAAAATTCAAATTACTGAACAACATTTTCGGGTGGGTGGCATTTTTGATAGCTGCTGCAACGTATCTACTTACCATTGAACCTACTGCGAGCTTTTGGGACTGCGGAGAATTTATCTCAACAGCCTTCAAACTGGATGTAGGACACCCACCTGGGGCACCATTTTTTATGTTAACAGGTCATTTCTTTTCTTTGTTTGCAAAAGACCCAACCCAAGTAGCAGTAATGGTAAACTCAATGTCAGCTTTGTGTAGTGCCTTTACCATCTTGTTTTTATTTTGGACCATCACCCATTTGGCACAAAAAGTACTTATTAAATCTGAAAAAGACTTTACAACTGGAAATATCATTGGGATATTAGGAGCGGGTATGGTAGGTGCTTTGGCCTATACATTCTCAGACACCTTCTGGTTTTCTGCCGTAGAGGGCGAGGTTTATGCCTATTCCTCTCTCTTTACCGCCTTGGTATTTTGGGTAATTCTTAAATGGGAACAAGTGGCAGATCAATCTGGATCTGATCGTTGGTTAATACTAATGGCCTATTTAATGGGTCTATCCATTGGTGTCCATTTATTGAACTTACTTGCCATTCCTGCAATTGGATTGGTTTATTATTTTAGAAACTATAAGCCTACCACAAAAGGAGTTTTATTGGCATTATTGTCCTCCTTAATTCTTCTTGGATTTGTATTGTATGGCCTAATACCTGGTTTTGTTGAAGTTGCAAGCTGGTTTGAACTATTTTTCATAAATATTCTAGGCTTTAAATACAATACGGGACTATTTATCTATATCATTCTTACGATTTCCATCTTGGTATGGGCCATCTATGAGTCTTATACAAATAAAAGTTATTTGCGTTTAGCAATATCTTCAATACTTGCCATTACCATTACAGGTATCGCGTTCCTAGGGGATCATATCATAATCGGGATTCTTCTTATTGCAGCCATGTCTGCCTTTTTCTATTATAAAAAAGAATTCATTAGTATTCGTTGGATCAATACAGCTTTGTTAATGATAACTGTTTTATTGATTGGATATTCGTCTTATTCGGTAATCGTAATCCGTTCGGCTGCAAAACCAACCATGGATCAAAACGCGCCTGACAATGTATTTGCATTGAAATACTACCTTAATCGTGAGCAATATGGTGATAGGCCTTTGATGTATGGTCCTGTGTACAATGCCCCTGTAAAGCTTAACATTGAGGGTAATATGTGTGTACCCGTTCAAAAACAAGGTTCACCATCTTATAGCCCTAAAGCAAAATCTTCGCCTTCTGAAAAAGATGAATATGTTGTTACTGGTTACAAAACTGAATATGTAATGGATGAAAAGTTTAATATGCTTTTCCCACGCATGTACAGTACAAGTCCTCAACACATTGAAGCTTATAAAACATGGGGAAACATCAAAGGTGAACCCATTACTTTTGATTATTGTGGTCAACAGAGAACAGAAGTTAAACCAACTTTTGGTGAAAATTTACGCTTCTTCTTCGACTACCAAGTAAACTTCATGTACTGGCGTTATTTCATGTGGAATTTCAGTGGCCGACAAAATGACATTCAAGGATATGGTGAAATTGACCGCGGAAACTGGATAACTGGTATTGGCTTTATTGACAATATATTAGTAGGTGATCAAACAAATTTACCAGCCGAATTAGCAAGCAATAAGGCTCACAATGTCTATTATATGTTACCACTTATTCTGGGAATATTTGGTATTTTATTCTTAGTGTATGGTGGAGAAAAAGGAATGGAAGGTTTTTGGATAACAGCCTTATTATTCTTCCTTACAGGTTTGGCAATTGTACTTTACCTTAACCAAACCCCTTATCAACCTCGTGAACGTGATTATGCTTATGCTGGATCCTTTTATGCCTTTAGCATCTGGATTGGATTGGGTGTGTTGGGAATTATGTGGGCAATTAACAAATTCATTCCACGTGCCATAAGTGCCATTGTAGTAACCATATTCTGCTTGGGAGTTCCAGCCATGATGGGAATGCAAAATTGGGATGATCATAACAGAAGTGATCGTTATACTTGTCGTGATTTTGGAGGTAACTATTTGGCATCCTGTAAACAGAATGCTATCATTTTCACCAATGGCGACAACGATACTTTCCCGCTTTGGTACAACCAAGAAGTCGAATCCTATCGTACTGATATTCGAGTTTGTAACTTAAGTTATTTACAAACCGACTGGTACATTGGACAGATGAAACGTGGCGCATACGAATCAGCCCCACTTCCAATTTCCTGGAAAGCAAAAGACTTTGCCTCAGGCAAAAATGAAGTGATGTGGGTGGATTCCCTCCTACCTAAATGGGATTTAAAAAATACTATGGACTTTATTTTAAGCAATGATCCGCAAACAAAAAGACAAGGGGAAGCATTTATTCCATCCAACC
>CANFFA010000302.1 GCA_947445425.1 Paludibacteraceae bacterium | reverse complement strand
TTAAATCAGCCTTATTTTCCACATCACATTGAATAATCGATATCTCTTTGTGAAATTATAACACTTGCCAAATACAATGAATTTATCCGACTACTACAACAATCACCACTTATTATACAATCTAATAAGCTTGTTTTGGCAGGTTTTATGTAGTGTTGTGGAAAGGTATTAAATAGCAAAAACGCTTGATATGACTATTATATAAGGGTTAATGTAATAGTATTCACATTGGGTTTTAATCATACTTCACCTCCCCGTCAACTACCTCCTTTTTGAACAATAATAATCCCCAAACCTGATTGCGCCTTTGTTGATACTACACTAACTATGTTATTTTATTACCTAGAATAGGTTCTAATAAAATCTCTGGCCATTACATCACTCCCATAAATTGAAAAAACCGAACTCACTATATTAAGTGAAGTCGGTTTTTTTTATACCATACAAAGCTCCTAAACCATTATTTTATTCAATTGGTAACTCCCTTTGGTTGATGCTACACCTATAATAAGGTCGGGTTGTCAAAACAAAATCATCACTTAGATAATAAATTAATTCCTTTAATTTCATTCATTATAGTAGTATCCAGTAATTTTGCATAATGGGTAGTGATCTTTTGATTAGAATGACCAAGGACAGCACTTACAGTACTTAGACTTACACCACGGTTCAACAACATGGTAGCAGCTGAATGTCTAGCAGTGTGTGTAGTAAGGGTCTTATTGATACCACAAATATCCTGAATCTCTTTTAGGTAAGCATTCATCCGCTGATTACTAATCACGGGAAGATTGTAATTGTATTTTTCAAGAATAGAAACAGCTACCTTATTTAAAGGTATAGTAGCTGTTACATTGGTCTTTTGTCGTGGTTTTCTAATAAACATACATCCGTCACCATCGGTAAAGATAAAATCTTTGGTTAAGAACTTACTGTCGATGTAAGAAAGTCCAGTCAAACAGTTGAAGATATAGATATCCCGAACCTGTTCAATTCTTACATTAGTAAATTTCTTTTCCCAAATTTTGGTAATTTCATATTCGGTCAAAAAAGTGGGGGTTGTTTTATCCAACTTATAGCTAATTGAATTAAATGGATTTTGTGTTATAATACTATCAGCGAAAGCAGCATTGAATATCTTCTTTACTTTTTTCATACACCCCACCGCTGTATTGTGCTGATGATTTTTTACATCAATAAGATAATTGTATAGTCCTTTAATAAATGAAGCGTTTATATCGGTAATCGGTCTATCAATATTCTTCATGTAAGTTTTCAAATAACTCAGTACGTAGGTATGCTTCATATAGCTACTAGCAACGACCGTTTTACCCACCAACTTTTTCATGTCTTCATTGTGCAGTTCATATAGTTCAATAAGACCCCATTGTTTTACTGATTGGACATCATTAAATAGGTCTTTAATCTTCTGCGGTGTAGCAACAATCTTTTGAGCAAATAATTCTGTTTGTATATTTAGCATCCTAGACCTCACAACAGCAATATAATTATTTACATCATCACTGGTTGCTGTTTGGGTTTTAACGTTGAAGTCACTTGGTTTCAGTTTCTTTTTAAGCTGGATACTTACCCGCTTGTTGTCGACTATTATACTTAAAAACAAAGGTGCTAACCCATCTTGACACATTTTTGATGCTGCTACCATGAAGCGAAGTGAAAATGTCTGGTACATATCGATTGTTGTTATTATGTATAAAAATCTAGTAATAATATATTTAAGAAAGTAGCATTAACAAATATTTAGGTAGCATTTGGAAATATTAAGGTAGCATATTCGTAAACAAATTTGGACCATAAATAATGGTAATTGACCGAAAATTCAGCAATGCTATTCAATTATAGAAAAAACTCATTTTTATATCAAATTTATAACTATCTGAATATCAAATAAAAGCAACACTACAAAAGTGCGTAAATCTCATTTTTACCCAAACGAAAAAGAGCAACTCATTTCTGAATTGCTCTTTTTGCGGTCTGGACGGAAGACATCCACAGCGTTACAAATACAATTCAAACATATAATATTCAAGCATTTACACACCACCAATTAATCGCTATTTTGAAGAAGGTAGCATATTCGTAAACATTTAGTGAAAATTGCACCATATTTCACCCATAATTTGAGGTTGATAAATATCTAACCTCACTTTTTTTGCGATATTAATTTAACCATCCACTACTACGCTCCCGTAACCTCTACTATCTATCTCTCCCTGCAAATATAACAATAAAGTGTTACAATTACAAATCTAATAGAGTATTATATTATTCTTATTCGAATGCTCATATTTTGAATGTAATAATATAGTATTACAATAAATGCACTTTAACACTACAACTACTCAAACAAGTGTAGTATACTAATATTGTATAGTTTAATAGAATGTAGTACTATTAAATCTATTTAGTATTTTTGTGCAAAATATAATAATCATGCAAAAGCTTCGGGTTAAAGAAATACTAAAAGAAAAAGGGATGACCTTAGGTGACCTTGGAATTGCTTTACAAATGCACCGAGTCAATTTATCTCGGTTGATTTCTGACAAAGCTAATCCAAGCTTGAAATCACTTACCCGTATAGCAACAGAGCTGAATGTATCGGTAATGGATCTATTTGAACAACCAAAAATAAAAAATGAGTTAAGCGGTTACTTGGAACTCAATGGTAAGATTTTCAAAATATCAAATAAAGAAGATTTATTGGAAGTGGTCAAGAAATTAGAAAAAGAGTAAAATTGGATTTAGAATAAAAAAACCAGGCATCCTTTTGGGGTGCCTGGTTTTTTCTTTTAGTAGGTACTACATTATATATGTACTTCCATCAAAATTGCATTTGGCTCCAATTTATAATAATCATCCCAACCAAGTATATAATATCAAATCATCAAGAACTACTCCATTATATATGTATACTTTCAATCGGATTTGCATTTGCCGGTTAAATATAATATCAATCATCCCAACCACCATTTCACGGGTAAAATAACACTAACTACCGAAAGGGGTAAAATAATATACTATCAAAACCCACCGAAAGGGGGTAAAATAATATACACCAATCACATTTCATTACACTTCAAAGTTTGAATAGTAGTACCTTCTGAATTTTTCTTTAAAGAATTATTCAGAAGCCCCTACTATTCGATTTGTATTGTATATTATTTTACCCGATAAACCACTTTCCCATTTACCTTTTTAGGTGTCCAAAACCTACTAAGTGCACTCATGTAGCTACCAATTGATTGATTAGTTAACTTAAACAAATGGTTCTTCCCTCCTTCATCAACCATCCTATCATATTCAATTGGATTATCTAAAAAATACTTACACACGTCAGTCACATCAGTATAATAATAATCCCTCTTCCTACTTTCTTTTAACTTACTTAGAGGGGAAATCAGCTGGTGGAACAAAGCTGATTGACCATAATAGAATTTACTAATTCCATCCAATTTACTATCATTGTCCAGTGACCCTAATATTTTCTTATTAAAATTCTTTATATACTTGTTATATTGACTACTTATCAGTGTGCATTTACTTGTATCAGCTCCCATTGCAGATAGTTCATCATAATTTTTAGAACAAGTTTCAATATAATCCGAATGTTCATTTATTAAATCCAACTCAGCGGTGGTGAATGTAGTATTGATGCTTGAAATGATGGTTGAAAATATAGTAGATAGATTTGATAATATTAAATTGTTAATTTCATCATAGGATGTGGTGTTATGAGTTGATTTATTTTCTTGTTTTACAAATTTAAAATACTGAACTACATTGAAGTAATACGATAGCATTTCATTGTGTATATTTAAAGAGTTATTGAAATTGTTACCAATGGTGGTGTTGAATAGATGCAATTTAATGGTGTCAGGGTTGAAGTGGTA
>CANFFA010000301.1 GCA_947445425.1 Paludibacteraceae bacterium | reverse complement strand
TTGGGTTATTCGAAAAGTTAATACCAAAGATTCACTCGTTAGAAATGATAAAGATCAACGTTATTCATTTACGGAGCAAGGAAGATATGTGGTCCGTGTAAAAGTGAGTGATAATGAGAATTTTTGTTCTGATACAGCATCAGTTTATATAACGGTTTCTGAATCCGCTATTCAGGTACCCAATGTTTTTACTCCCAATGGTGACGGTATAAATGATGAATTTAGAATTGCATACAAATCAATCACCCGTTTTCATTGTTGGGTTTATAGTCGTTGGGGACGTGAGGTTTTTGATTGGACAGATCCCCAAAAAGGATGGGATGGTACCATTGGTTCATCAAAAGCTTCACCTGGTCCCTATTTCTATGTAATTGAAGCCTATGGTTCTGATGTAGACGCAAATGGAAATCCCAAAAAATATCTATTAAAAGGGAGTATTAATTTATTGAGGGGGAAGGAGTAAGTGTTGAATGATTAACGTTGAACGATTAGTTATTTTGATACTAATGCATGAACATTCTGGGTTTGTTTTTGTTTCATTGAAACAGGATACTAAAATTCTTTGTCCTTTTGGTACTGAAATTATATTAGACCCCTCAATTTTTGATGTGTTTTATTCGAAATTGACACAATAAATCCCATTTTTTTTTCACGTTGTATTTGTACGTTTAAAAAAATGCTGTATCTTTGCAGCACATTAAGAAAAGAATTATGAAAAATACATTTTTATCTATCATTTTACTCGGTATTATTCTCTTGGAAAACAAGTAGAAGTGAGTATGGTATGTATATAAGTGTACAATAAATATATAAAAGCCTTCTCACTTCGGTGCAGGAGGCTTTTTTTTTACCTACCCCTAGCCCCTAAAGGGGGACAGGAAAAAGGGGGATAAGGGGGGAGAGTTTTAATAATTAACCAAGTCTTTGTTTCAAACCTATCGAACGGCTTTAGCAGTTTTAGACCATTGACCATTGACCATTGACTATTTATATTATGGATAGATTATTTGTTTTTGACACCACCTTACGAGATGGCGAACAGGTTCCAGGATGCCAGTTGAATACAGTTGAAAAAATTCAAGTGGCACGTGCATTGGAATCATTGGGTGTTGATATTATTGAAGCGGGTTTCCCTATTTCAAGTCCGGGAGATTTTAATTCGGTAGTGGAAATATCTAAAGCGGTAACTTGGCCAACAATTTGTGCCTTGACCCGCGGCGTTCAAAAAGATATTGACGTGGCGGCAGAAGCACTCAAATATGCTAAGAACAAACGGATTCATACCGGTATTGGAACTTCTGAATATCATATTCGTCATAAATTCAATTCTACCGAAGATGAAATCTTGGAACGTGCTATTGCAGCGGTGAAATATGCTAAAAAGTATGTTGAAGATGTTGAATTCTACTGTGAAGATGCGGGTCGTACTGACAATGTGTATTTAGCACGTGTAGTTGAAGCCGTTATCAAAGCGGGTGCTACAGTAGTGAATATTCCGGACACTACCGGCTATTGTCTTCCAAATGAATTTGGTGATAAAATCAAATTCTTGATGGAAAATGTAAAAGGTGTCCACAATGCTATCCTTTCTACTCACTGTCACAATGACTTGGGAATGGCTACTGCCAATACCATGGCGGGTGTGATGAACGGTGCCCGTCAGGTGGAAGTTACCATCAACGGTATCGGTGAACGTGCTGGAAATACTGCTCTTGAAGAGGTGGTGATGATTTTGAAATGTCACAAAGATTTGAACATCGAAACGCAAATCAATACTCAAAAGATTCATGCCACCAGTCGTTTGGTTTCTGGCTTGATGAATATGCCTGTTCAATCGAACAAAGCAATTGTTGGTCGTAATGCTTTTGCTCACTCTTCTGGTATTCACCAAGATGGCGTGTTGAAAAATCGTGAGAGCTACGAAATTATGGATCCTAAAGATGTCGGTATTGACGAAAACTCTATCGTATTAACAGCTCGTAGTGGTCGTGCTGCCTTGAAACACCGTTTGAGTGTGTTGGGTGTAGCTGTTGAAGGTGATAAATTAGATGTCATTTACGAAGGTTTCTTGAAATTGGCAGATAAGAAAAAAGACATTAATGATGATGATGTTTTGATGTTGGCCGGCATGGAGCGCAATGAACAACAACATATTAAGTTAGATTATTTGCAAGTAACTTCAGGAGTAGGAGTAAGGGCCGTTGCCAGTATCGGTTTAATGATTGCCAATGAGAAATTTGAAGCTGCTGCTTCGGGAAATGGACCTGTAGATGCTGCCATCAATGCCTTGAAACAGATCATTAAACGCAATATGACTTTGCAAGAATTCACCATTCAAGCGATCAACAAAGGAAGCGATGATTTCGGAAAAGTACACATGCAAGTAGAGCATGAAGGTGCTATCTATTATGGCTTTGGTGCTAATACTGATATCGTTGCGGCTTCTGTGGAAGCCTACATCAATGCCATCAACAAGATTGCTAAATAAATTTCTGATAACTACTTTGTTTACTCGTTTACTATAAAACTCGTTTACTAAAAAAATATGAAAACATTATTTGATAAGATTTGGGAAGCCCACGTGGTTTCTACGGTTCCACAGGGACCAACGCAGTTGTATATCGACCGCATGTATTGTCACGAAGTGACCAGTCCGCAAGCTTTTGATGGCATGCGTAAACGTGGCTTAAAGGTTTTTCGCCCAGCGCAAATTACTTGTATGCCAGACCATAACATTCCAACCATTGATCAAGAAAATCCAATCGCAGATCCAATTTCAAAACATCAGGTAGATACGCTAACCAAAAATGCAAAAGATTTTGGATTGACACATTACCAAATGGGACATGAGAAAAACGGTATCATTCACGTTGTTGGACCAGAAAATGGTTTGTCTTTACCTGGTATGACTATGGTTTGTGGTGATTCTCATACTTCTACACATGGTGCTTTGGGTGCAGTGGCTTTTGGTATTGGAACCAGCGAAGTGGAAATGGTATTGGCTACACAATGTGTATTCCAGTCTCGTCCTAAAACCATGCGTATCAATATCAATGGTAAATTGAAAGCAGGCGTTACTTCTAAGGATTTAGCTTTATACGTTATTGCAAAAACAACTACTGGAGGTGCAACAGGTTATTTCGTAGAATATGCTGGTGAAGCAATTCGTTCTATGAGCATGGAAGAGCGTTTGACTGTTTGTAACCTTTCTATTGAAATGGGTGCACGGGGCGGTTTAGTTGCTCCTGACCAAATCACTTTTGACTATTTAAAAGGACGTGAGTTTTCTCCTAAAGGGGAAGAGTGGGACAAGGCTTTGGCACATTGGAAAACTTTGAAAACAGATGAAGGTGCTACTTTTGACAAAGAAGTGACTTATGATGCTGCCGATATTGATCCTATGGTAACCTATGGTACTAATCCAGGAATGGGAATGGGCATCAACGATACTATCCCTACTTTGGAAAGTATAGATGAAGCAGGTCGTATCTCTTTTGCAAAATCTTTGGAGTATATGGGTTACAGTGCAGGTGAGAAAATCGTGGGTAAAGCCATTGATTATGTATTCTTGGGTAGCTGTACCAATGGTCGTATTGAAGATTTCCGTCAATTTGCAGGCTATGTAAAAGGAAAAAAGAAAGCCGATGGTGTGATTGTTTGGTTGGTGCCTGGTTCTTGGGCAGTTGACAAACAAATTAAAGCTGAAGGATTGGATAAAGTATTAATCGAAGCTGGTTTTGAATTACGTCAACCGGGTTGTTCTGCTTGTTTGGCCATGAACGATGACAAAGTTCCAGCAGGAAAATACTCAGTATCAACCTCAAATCGTAACTTCGAAGGCCGTCAAGGACCTGGTGCCCGCACCATCTTGGCCGGACCACTTGTTGCTGCTGCTGCTGCTGTGACAGGAAAAATAACCGACCCGAGAG
>CANFFA010000300.1 GCA_947445425.1 Paludibacteraceae bacterium | reverse complement strand
TCCAAATTATGCCTTTTACTTCGTCCATAACTACGATAAGCATCGTATTCAATCTCTAGATCCGGCTCAATAAATTCAGTACGATTTTCTAATACAAATTGAATGTATTTAATTGTCAATCCTCTTTCAAGCCATTGTTGCTCGTAATGGGTTTTAATTTCTAAAATAGGATCTTGCAAATCAGAGGCGTACAGATCATTGTTCGAAAACACAACAGGATATTGATTCTCTTTCACCATTTCACAGGTATAGGTAAACATGAAATTACTGTCTGTTTTAAGATGAATCAGCCCATTTGGTTTTACAAATTGTTGATAATTTCTCATGAAATTAGTCGCCGTCAAACGCTTGGTTACCTTTTTCATTTGAGGATCAGGAAAAGTAAGCCAGATTTCACTGACTTCATTTTCTGCAAAAAAATGATGGATCATCTCTATGCTGGTACGCAAAAATGCTACATTTGTCATTCCTTTTTGGAAAGAAGCTTTTGCACCCGTCCACAGCCTGGCCCCTTTTATATCCACTCCAATAAAGTTTTTATCTGGATACAAAGTTCCCAAACCTACAGTATATTCCCCTTTCCCACAGCCCAATTCCAATACAATGGGATGATCATTTTTAAAAAATAATTCATTCCACTTTCCTTTCATCTCAAAGCTACTACCTTCTCGAACGCTGTGTGCTGACAATTGAAAAACATGAGGAAACTCCTCCATGTCGGCAAATTTTGATAATTTATTTTTACCCATTGTTTATATTTATGTGTCAATTTCATTTAGTTAAGCCTAAAGGGCTTAAAGGTGAATAGCCACGAGTTTCACTCGTGGACGTACATGTAGTATATGACCAACCCTGAAAGGATTGAAGGTGATAAACAATTTACATTCAACCCTTTCAGGGTTGTTTCGTTTTTTTTGCAGTTTACCTCGAGTTTCACTCGTGGCTATTCACCTTCAAGCCCTTTGGGCTTTTAAAAAACCATTGACTTAACTAAACGACATTGATTGATGTATCAATTTCAATATACAGAAACGAATCATTAAACTCTAACTTGACCCTCACCTTTAATAATCCATTTATAAGAGCATAATTCCGAAAGTCCCATCGGGCCACGCGCGTGAAGTTTTTGGGTACTAATGCCTATTTCGGCACCCAAGCCAAATTGCGCACCATCAGTAAAAGCAGTTGATACATTGCTATATACACAAGCAGCATCGATAACTTTGTCAAAATAAGCTAGCTTTTCTTCATTTTCACTCACAATACACTCACTATGTTTAGAGCTATAGGTTGTGATATGACTAACAGCTGCTTCTATTGAATCTACTGTTTTAATAGCCAATTTGTAATCCAGAAACTCTATGCCAAAACTTTCGACTGAAGCCTTTTCCAGTAATGCTTCTGGGTAGTTTCCACTAAGAGAACCATAGGCTTTTTCATCTGCATAAATAATGACATTCTTATCGGCTAATTTCTTGCAAAGCTCAGCAAGATCTGCTAATCTACTCTCATGTATTACCACACAATCCAAAGTATTACAAACACTTACACGACGAGTTTTAGAGTTGAAAATAATTTCTTTTCCTTTTTCCAAATCTCCAAATTCATCAAAATAAGTATGACAGATCCCCGCACCCGTTTCAATAACTGGTATTTTGGAATTGTCACGCACAAAATCAATTAAGCCTTTACCGCCACGTGGAATAATCACATCCACAAAGCCTACTGCATTCATCAGTTCTGTAGTAGCCTCACGACCAGCACCCAAAAGTGTGACTATATTTTTGTTCAAGCCGAATTTCTCAAGTACAGATTGAATTACTTTTACTATAGCCAAATTGGAATGATAGGCATCCGTTCCTCCCTTTAAAACGCAAGCATTTCCCGATTTTAAACAGAGCGAAAAAACATCAAAACTCACATTTGGTCTAGCTTCGTAGATGATTCCCACTACTCCAAAAGGAACACTGATTTTAGAAATGCGCATGCCATTGGGTCGTGCCGTTTCCAACAATGATTTTCCAAGAGGAGAAGGCAATGTTGCGACATTTCTTATATCGCCAGCAATTCCTTCTAATCTTTCTTTGGTAAGCAATAATCTGTCATACATCGGGTTGGACCTCTCCATTGCAGCCAAGTCTTTCGCATTTTCTATTAAAATAAAATCTACTTGAGCAATTGCTTCAGCTGCAAGGGCAAGTAATACCTTGTTAATGCTTTGGTCAGTGACCAAATTGAGCGAACGGGAGGCTTCTAGGGAAGTCTGTTTCCAAGAGGTGGTTGCTGTCATATTTTTATTTCTATAAGTCTTTTTAAAAGAACCAACTAAATTACAAATCTTTCGCAATCTGTACTATCAAATTTTCACTTTCTGTGCTAAAAAAATCGCTTTGAATATCCAAGAACTTTTCGACAAATTGCTTATCGGATCGATTGGTATTGTGTTCTGGCTTGGTGTATTTGGTCCAAAATGAACCTACCTTTATCGCTATGTCATTTTGAAGCAAACGATACGAAACTCTAAACACCTGATTTTCGGGACATAAAACCTCCGAATGACTGTAGGTATATCCTTCTGTAAAGAGAAAAAGGAATAGGCCTTCACTAGCATAATTAAACTGATTCGGGACTGTATCAAGGCAAATTTCAAGCTTTTTGTCTTTTAATTTATCTTTCCAAATCTCATCATTTGCTTTTCTATTCAGCACTACTGTGAACTGATTGATAAAATAATGATTATTTATTTTACAGTTGATAGAGTTTTTCCACCACCAAAAGACGATTGCCGGGATAATATAAAAACTTTTATGTTTGCTTTCACAAAGCTTTTCTGTTGAAGCCATACGACTGGTATTTAAAACGAAATGAGTACTATCCATCACGTTTACTTGCATTTGACGACTACTCGTTTTGTGCTTCACTAATTTATCAAGGCGACTGGTGGTCATGCACCCTGTCAAAATTAAGGATATTAGTGTAAAATATAAAAACTTAAACATGCTAATTTATTCTGAAATTGAATTTAAAATGAGTACTAATTATTCATTCACCGATCACATCTACCACCACAATATGCATTTTTGGGAGTAGAAGATGAACCTTGAAAATAGGATTTTTGCAGTTCAAATGCAGAACTTGGTCGACTAGAAGCACATGAACACATGATTGTCACGATTACTAACAAGGCCATTTTTGTTATAAATGAAGTTTTTTTCGTTTTCATACATTTGATTTAAAGAATGAGTATTTTAAAATCAATACACTTGTAAACCAATTAGCTTTTTATTTTCCTTCTTTTTCCAAAACCAATTGTTGGCTAAATGAGTGATGTAAGCACTTCCAGCACCAAGCATTGCACCCGCCAACACATCCGTTGGGTAGTGAACTCCCAGATTCATACGTGAATACCCCACTGAACTTGCCCACAAAAAGCTGGGGGCTATGACATACCATTTCGGATATTTTATGCTTAAGGCAGTGGCCGTTACAAATGCCAAAGAACTATGACCCGACGGAAAAGAGAGTGAGCTTACGTTCTCGTAGGCTTGTATATCCTGAGGATAGCTATTATAGGGCCGTGGTCGGGCAATCGCTTTTTTAAGTCCATAGGTCAGTACGCCATCTACTCCCAAACTAGCAGCGACATACACCGCATTTTTCAACATTTCATCATCCTTTTCAATGAGAGCCGTTATGCCTAATACCAAGGGTGTAGCAGCTGCAATATAAGTGGTACTGTTGGATATAAATTGTGAAACTGGGATGGATGATGAATTGTTTATGATTTTTAATCCGCTAATATCTGGATTCTGTCCTTGAACTTCACTACTTAAAAGAAAAAAAGCACTACTAAGCAGAATAATTGTCGTAAATTTGCGCATATTTTTTGGTGTCAAAGATAAGGCATTTTGTTGAATCATTGAAATCTAT
>CANFFA010000299.1 GCA_947445425.1 Paludibacteraceae bacterium | reverse complement strand
TTTCTCGTTTGGATTTACTTCTACAAACTCAACATTACTTACAATCCATGGACGACTAAGCCCTAATGCTATCGAAAATATCTCAGTACTATTCATACTACAAAGATATTCCTTTTTTCAATTACCCACCCTAAACGTTATAGAGCCTATTTAATTGGTCTTAAATGCGTATTGAACTTTTAATAATTGTTCGTTGGCTTCAACGATCTTCTTTTTTAAATCTTCTTTGTATTGAACCAATTTTAATTGCAATGCAGGATTTCCGACTGCCATCATTTGAACTGCCAAAATTGCGGCATTTAAAGATCCGTTGATACCTACTGTTGCCACAGGAATTCCAGGAGGCATTTGCACGATAGCTAATAAAGCATCCATTCCATCCAGTGAGGCGTTAATCGGCACACCAATCACAGGAAGTGTTGTCATAGAAGCAATTACACCTGGCAAATGTGCTGCCATACCAGCGGCGGCAATGATTACTTGTATCCCATTGGCTTGAGCATTCGTCGCGAAACGTTCAACTTCTTTGGGTGTTCTGTGTGCCGACAAGGCATTTATTTCAAAAGGAATTTCAAACTCATTGAACAATGCTGCTGCCTTTTCCATTACGGGTAAATCAGAAGTACTGCCCATAATAATACTTACTAAAGGTTTCATATTTAATAATTTAATGTAAAAAAGAAAACATTTATAGAAAAGCCTTTAATGAAAGTAGAAACGATCATCAAAGGCATTTAAATTTAAGAAAAGCCAATTATCCAATAATCGCCTTGTATTCTGCAGCAGATAAAAGTCCATCAATTTGACTTGGATCTTTTATGGCAATTTTCACCATCCAACCTGCATTATAAGGATCTTCATTTACTAATTCTGGTGCATCTTCAAGTGCTTCATTGAATTCTAGGATTTCACCATCTATAGGCAAGTAAAGATCCGACACTGTTTTAACAGCTTCTACACTACCAAAAATCTCATTCGCCTCAATGGTTTCACCTATTGTTTCAACTTCTACAAATACGATTTCGCCCAATTCACACTGTGCAAAATCGGTAATGCCAACGAATGCAACATCACCCTCTGTGCGAATCCATTCATGTTCTTTGGTATACTTTAAATTTTCAGGAATGTTCATAATAA
Organism: Paludibacteraceae bacterium; assembly: GCA_947445425.1. GTDB lineage: Bacteria > Bacteroidota > Bacteroidia > Bacteroidales > Paludibacteraceae > Paludibacter. Next base: position 2,796 of record CANFFA010000299.1, on the reverse strand, counting down.
TAATTTTACTTGTTTATATTTAATCATTTATAGATAATCATTCATCTTTCACAGCTCCTTTTTCAAGGCTAATTTGCAAATTACAGGATAATGATCTGAGTATTTTACTTTGTCCATTTTATACTTCAAAGGGGAAAAAGCAGTAGAATCGTATAAAACATAATCAATACGAAAATGATAGTATCTTTCATTAAAAGTCCATCCTAAGCCTCTGCCTATTTCTGAGAAAGAATCCATCAACTTCCCTTTCACCTTGGTGTAGGTATAAGAAGGAGGTACGTCGTTAAAATCACCACAAACGACTACTTTGTACGGAGAGTATTCTATCACCTTAGCCACTACATCAGCCTGTTTCGCCCTGATTTTATACCCAGCTCCCAACTTGCGTGACAAATGACGAGTAACACCAGAAAGATTATCCGCATCAAAATTATCTTTTAAGCGAAGGGGCATTACTTTATCATTATCCGTCAATCTATTGGACTCCAAATGATTATTCACAAATCTTATCGTATGTCCATAAATCAAGATATCTGAAAAAATAGAAATATTTCCATAGGAGCTATAGTTGATGCACTTTTTGTTGACAATTGGAAATTTCGACAAAGTAGCAATGCCAAAGGACTTTGACTTTAACTTCAACTTATAATTAATATGCTTATATGGATATTTTCTAAATATCCTGTTCACATCTTCCTTTGTGATATACTCCTCATTATTACTAATTGTAAACTCTTGCAAACACACAATATCAGCATCGCTATCCAGAATATACTGTATTACTTTGTTGGGTTTCCTTTTGGTATGCTTCACCAACTTCCCACTCATCATGGTATTGTAAGTCAAAATACGAAACGTTTGATTGGTCTGAGTCGCAGCAGCTTTACGAATATGTAGTGGTAAGGTATCGTTAATTTCAGTAACAGAAAAAAGCAACAGACTCAGTGAGAGTAGAAAAAACCAATTGCGTAAAATAATCCAAAACAGAACAAAAGCAAGATTAGCAGCAACAATATAAGGAAATCCCAAGCCAAAATAGGCTGGTAAAACAAATAGATCTGGACTAATTATACTACCCACCAAAGTAAGTACCATAATCAATGCTACCACCATGTTTGTAGCCTTGAAGATCCATTTCAATAAGGTTTTTCCCAAAATTCGGTTATTTAATTTATTTGATTATAATTCCTATCTACACCCTTGTTCGAATAATTTTTTCTTCTCTTCGGCTGACAAACTCTCATAGCCTGAGGTTTTTATTTTATCTAAAATCCGGTCGATATTCGCCATTTTATTGGCTTTGTTTACATTATACTCAGCATCGCTCATAGGGGCTTTACGGCTGTTATTGGGTTTGGCTTTTAACTTTTTCGCTCTAAATATATCCACTACAAAACCAAGTAAGTTATTGATAGCTTTGGTCAAATCCCTTCCTTGACGCAAAGATACTACAAAATAGTAACCAGCCAAAGCCCCACCCAAGTGTGCCAATTGTCCACCACCATTGTTGGACGTAATTCCAAAAAAACTCATCAAAACAGCAACTAAAGCAATGTATTTCAACTTCACACCACCTACAAAAAGCATTTGCATCTCCATATTAGGCGATTGTGTAGCGGAGGCTACAATAATGGCCATAATTGAACCTGAGGCACCTAGCAAAAGCGACTGAGAGAGGATAGGGTGGTAATAGGGAAATACATTAAAAGCCGAAAGATAGAAAAAAGCGCCTATTAAACCACCCAACAAATACAAGCCAACCAATTGCTTTTCGGAAAAATAAATAATGAAAAGTTTTCCAAACCAGTACAAACTGAGCATATTGAATAACAAATGCATAAAGCCCTCGTGCAAGAACATATAGCTAATGGGTGTCCATAGCTGGTAAATAAGCCGAGTCAAATCAGCAGGAAGTGAAAGGTATGACCACAAAAAAGCACTCGGTAACTTAAAAAGCTGGAGTATTATTTCCAAGAAACCTAAAATTACGAATAGTGATACATTTATAAAAATCAGCCTAATGAGAGAATTCCCTTGACGAAAGCTGTTGAAAATATTTTCTAATGGATTCATTGATTGTCAAGAATGAGATAAAACCTTATTTTAAAATTGCTTCTGAACACGTGTTCAAAATTAGTATTTTTTTCAATAAAACAGCCGCTTATGCTTCAATTATTATGAAGAACAAACGGCTGTTTAAAAAGTTTATAACTCACCAAAGAGTTCATCAACAATTAAAAGTATGGTTTAATACTATATCTAAATTACTTAGCTCCAAATTCCAGAGCCCAAAGGAAGGATTGTACGACCGTACATTTTATTTAACAAATTAGCTCCACAAGCATAAAATCCAATTAATGAAATGATTAATTCAGACCAAGCCGCAATACTGTGCCAATACTCACCCATTTTGAAAGCATCCATAAACAGTCCTACAAACAAAACATCAATCAAAATCATGATGGCAATCAAAGCCTTATTCGTTTTAAAAGAAGCAATAGTTAAAAAAACCGAGAAGATAAAATACCCTACAAAAACAACACCCAATTGACGGACATCAAATCCAGCTTTTAAAATTTCACCAAAAGCACCCAATTTAATCAACCATGATCCAGCAACTGAAATCCAAAACAAACCATATGCACCAAAAGCAGTAGCCCCAAACAAGTTATTGTGTTTGAAGTCATAAACGCAAGCCATCAATTGAGCGAAACCTCCCAAGAAGATTGCCCAAGGCACTAATATGGATAAACCTTCAGTAAATCCAAGCTTTTGTGATGCTGCTACTAATGTAAC
>CANFFA010000298.1 GCA_947445425.1 Paludibacteraceae bacterium | reverse complement strand
GATTCTGGTTTTGTAATTAATTTACTACAGATTTTAACACAATGTCTTTCTGTTTCTGTTGATTGCTGTTTAGGGTTGCTCAGTCTCATAAACTTAATGGCCATTTTTTGCATTTTTCTGTTTAACTCGTGTATCATTTTTTATTTATTATTTATTATTTCTTGGATTTCTTCTGAAATTCTGTTTACTTCAATAATTACATCATCTCCAAGTTCAATTTTAGACATCATTGTGAGGTCTATAATTTGTGAACGGAGCAATTCAATTAATTCATTTTGTTTTTCTTCTAGTAGTGTCATATTGTTATTTAATTTAATTTTCTAATTCGTTTTTAATTTGTTCATCGTCCATTGTTAGGATTTCTTCTAACAAATTACCTATACATTGTATAGTTTCTTCTCTTCCTCTAGCAACTGCTGATTCTAGGGCACCTGTATACATGTCGGAGTTGTAAGCATGGTAGTTTTTCATCCATTTAGCTAAAATTTCTAATTTTTGTTTTAAATCTAAATTTTGTGGTAGGTCTATTTTCATTTGTTTAATTTTTATAATTTAATACTGCTAGTTCTTTGTGTTTTGCTTCTATTACTACATCAATGTTTAAACCATATGATTGTATAGTGTCTTTAATTAAATCACTGTGTGCTTGTGCTTTAATAGATTCGTCTAAATGTTCTTCACGTCTACTTTCACTGTAATGACAACAAGGTGTAATGTCTTTTGGCCATGTTTTAGCAGCTACTAATAGAGCTTCCTGTTCAGACAAACCACCTGTACAAAATTTGTGATGATAATAATCAAATACAATTGGAATACCTACTACTTTATGTATTCCCCAATATAATTCTCCTACTGAATACATGTTTGCTTTGTCATCGTTTTCTATTGTTAAACGTTTTTGTGTACTGTCATTTAATTTATTAAAATTATCACACCACCTATTTAATGTAGATTTTTTATCACCATAAGCACCACCAACATGAATGTTAATTTTATTATACACTGTAGCGCTTAAACCCATTATGTCCATTATTTCACCATGTTTGTTTAATTCCTTGATAGCCTTCTCTACTACAACAGGATTAGGTGAACCTAATGCATTAAAATGACTTGGATGAAACGTTAAACGTTGACCATATTTTTCTGCCAATTGACCTACACCTTTAAGTAAATTAACGATCTTATTGTAATCAGGTAAGTCATTAAAATCATAGTATGTCATCCAAGGAAACAAATCACTAGACATTCTAAATAATTTAATTTTCATTTCTTCATTCCACTTAACTATAGTAACTAAATCTCTACAATTTTGTAATGCTAATTCAGACACATAACTAAGTCCTTTTTCATTAAATGTTTTTTGTCTCATACCACGATTAGTAGTAATACCTCCTGTTGTTTGTAATGTATTGTTGATACATGCATAACCTAATTTCATATAATATACTTATTTTTATTGACGTAAAGATACAAATCCTCTGTTGATTCTCCAAATCCTTCCATAATTGCTTTTATTTTTTCTTTGTCTACTTTAAATTCTTTTGCTAATGCTTCTGTTAAACCAGTTAAATGTCTGTGTTCTACTTCACAAGCGTCTTCAAATAATTTATTGTAACGTTTTTGATAACGTCGTTCTATGTCTCTATATAGAGGATCTAATTTAGGATCATCTTTGCCTTTGTAATTTTTAACAAATTGATTTAATTCATCCTGTTTATATTTCATTTCATAATTTGCCCAATCAAATAATTCGGGATACTCAAAGTCACCATTTTGTATTCTGGCTAATAAACCTGCTTTAACAGACAAATACTTGTGTGATTTCCATCTACGCCACCAGTAAAATGGAGAGCGTTTACCTCTATTTGGTTTTGGGGGTATTTTCATTGTTTAATTAAAGGATATTAACAATCTCTTACGCCCTCGTAAATGTGTTTTACTGTAGGAAATCTTAATGATATACCCCCTTTATCGTTGGTGGTTTCTTCAAAGTATTGTACAGTAATTGTTTTACCTACAATTGATCCATTCATATATTGTAAACGTTGTTCTTGAGTAAATCCACTTCCAACTTTCACTAAGTGTCCTTTATGAATAATCCATACTTGTGCTAGCATAGTCATTGACTTTGATTTTCCTTCTCTAACTACTTCATGATTATCATTATCCCAACCAACTACTTCATATTCAGCATCGTAGAATTTTTTTACTTTAAGTAAATTTTTACTACGTTTACCTTCATAACCTATATTTTTACGTAACATAATACCTTCCCATCCTTCTTGATTTGACATTTCGGCCCAATAAGTAAAATGATCATTGTCTGTTATTTGATATTGTTCTAAATAGCGTAATGTGTCTTCAGTAGAGTATACAGGCCCTAACCATGTTCTTAATGTGTTTAATCTGTCTGATAGTTTTTCAGTTGATTTTCCTTTTTTAAAATCACTTTTGTGAATCATATCAAATATCATAAACACAGGATTTTCAATTTGATGGTCTTTACGTCTAAGTTGTTTCATTACATCTTGAAAGTTTTCATTGCCATCTTTATCCATTAAACAAATTTCACCATCAAACACATAATTAATAATGTTTGTAGCTTCAATAGCATGTTTGATTTTGTTTAATGTAGTAAATTCTTTACCCATTCTACTATACAAAGTACATTTACCTACGCCATCTACAACGGCTAAACAACGTACACCATCTAATTTTCTACTAGCATACCAACCATCATTCCAATCACATTTGCCTTTATATTCTTGAGCTAATGCAACGTTAAATTCTGGAATTAAATTAGGGAATGCTTTATTGATTACTTTACTGCCTGCTCTGATTTTTAAGTCTTTATCTATAATGTCGTAAATTAAATTAAAATTAACATCTGATTGGGCAAATCGATTTACTAATTTAATAGCATCGTGTCCTGTAGCTTCTCTATTACTTAATTTGTCTAGTAATTTAAATAGGGGTGTTATAGGCCCCATTTCAACTAATTTAGAATTTTTCTTACATGTTTCACTAGTAACGTTGTATTGTTTGTAGGGACTGTAAGTGTATTCCAGTACTTCTTTAATAAAGTTTGATTGTTTTTTTAGTATTTCTACTTTGTCTAAGCTACTACTTGTAGCTCTCATTTTTTCGATAAATTGTTTTAATTCTTGCATATTGTTCGCATTTATATTATACGTCAAGATACGAAGAAATTTTTGCTTTTCCAAGTTTTTTTCTGAAAATCTTTTTAAATGTTGTGAGTGTTTATCTTAATCCATTTATTATTTGCATCCATTATAAATGTTCCTATCCAATCGTGATTCCACTTTTCAGGTTCTATTAATGATAAAAATAATGCTTTATTTTTGTTTTGGTATAGATGATAAATATGTCCCTTTATTGGTTCAAATTTAAAATTACTACTATATACCAAATCATTCCATTTGAATGCTTCCAACAAGTCTAAATATTCTTTTTTTATTTCATTGAAGCGTGCTTCAAAATATAAATTTGTTTGCAGTATTTTTTCTTGTTTAAATGAACCAATATTTGTAAGCTTAATTGAAGGCGCGCCACATTATCTCCATATGGCATAAGTGCTTTATTTTCTGCAAACATATCAGGACGTTTTTTAATCATATCCTAAAAGCAACTCATATATCTTTCACCTCTATCACAAAGTATTGTAATAGCAGTTGTTTTATTATTATCACGTAACCATTGAAAAGCAGCCATAACGTTTGCTCCAGCACTAATGCCTATAAATAAACCTTGTGTTAATGCTAACTGTTTAGCCATGGATTTTGCATCTTCTGTTTTAACTGTAATTATGTCATTTATCTCATCCATATTAACTAAAAATTTACTACCATCTCCAATTCCTTGTATGCCATGAATTCCTGGTTGTCCGCCTGACATTACTGCACTTTCTGCTGG
>CANFFA010000297.1 GCA_947445425.1 Paludibacteraceae bacterium | reverse complement strand
AGAATTTTTTATAAAAACAACATGAGATATAATATGGATAATGTTTTTGATGGAAACAACACCAGATTTAGTATAGATAACATCAATAAAGGACTTTATATAGCAATCATTAAAACTAATGTTTCAACAAAATCAATAAGCTTGATTATAAATTAATTGAATAAAAAAACAATATCACAATGAACTTTAGAAAACTAGGAAAAACAAATTTTGAAATTTCAGAAATAAGTCTAGGGACCTGGCAAGTCGGAGGCAAGTGGGGAGAACCCTTTAGTGACGCGAATGCCGAAAAAATCATTCATTCGGCAATTGATGCCGGAATAAATTTCATTGACACCGCCGATGTCTATAGCGATGGATTAAGTGAGAAAGCCATTGGCAAGGTCCTTCGAAGCCGTAGCGAAAGGGTTTATGTAGCAACAAAATGTGGAAGACAATTTCAGCCCCATGTGAACGAGGCCTATCAACCGGCAGCATTAAGAAAATGTGTTGAAGCAAGTCTGAAAAACATGAACCTGGAGTGCATTGATTTGATTCAATTACACTGTCCTCCAACAGAAGTATATTATCGCCCCGAGATATTCGAATTGTTTGAAACATTGAAACAAGAGGGTAAAATTTTGAATTTGGGTGTAAGTGTGGAAAAGGTGGAAGAGGCACTCAAAGCCATTGAATATGATAATGTTACTACAGTTCAGATTATTTTCAATATGTTCCGCCATCGTCCCGCCGAAATGTTTTTTAAAGAGGCAAAACGACGAAATGTAGGTATATTGGCACGTGTCCCTTTGGCCAGTGGGTTGCTTACCGGAAAGTTTGGGAAAGATTCAAGATTTGATAAAAATGATCACCGAAATTTCAATGTCGATGGTGCTGCATTTGATAAAGGAGAAACCTTTTCAGGTGTTGATTACAACAAAGGACTTAAAGCGCTTGCACTGTTAAATGCCAGATTCTCTGATCAAAATCTAGCACTACTGGCCTTAAAATGGATATTGATGTTCGATGAAGTCTCTTGTGTTATTCCGGGTGCTTCTTCTTCTGATCAAATTTTGTCCAACTTAACTGCAATGCAACTACCTGATTTGACCGAACAAGAGATGCAATTTGTTGCCTCTGTTTATGAAAACCAAATCAAGAACCCCGTACATTATCAATGGTAAGGACATATTTTTAACTCTAAAAACCAATAATATGAACAAATTATTTTCAAGCCCACTCATACTTCCGGCACTCTCCATGCTCACGATCACTTCGGCATTTGCTAAAAATACCCAAAGCGGTAAGCCGAATGTAATCATACTTTTCAGTGACCAGCACAATGCAAATGTCTTTGGATATCAAGGACATCCGGATGTCAAAACGCCGAATTTGGATGCTATGGCAAAGCAAGGGGTTGTTTTTAACAGAGCCTATTGCCAAAATGCCATTTCAGCACCCTCCCGAATGTCCATGTTTACTGGTCTTTATCCACGAACCATTGGAGCAATGGACAATGCGCATCTGCAAACTTCAGTGATAACCGATGTAGTATCTATTCAATCTGCTTTTCAATCAAATGGTTACGATACCTACTCATTTGGAAAACGACATTTGGAATTAGGGGCTGATAAAGGCTGGACCAATAGACAAAGCCACTTGGATAATGAGTCACCCAATGCTAATTATGTGGAATGGGTTGAAAAAGAAGGATATGCCGAAGCGTTTGGAGAAGACTGGGCGGCAGAATTCGGGCAGTTTCCAAGTGGAAATTCGAAAGCGAAAACCAAGTTTCCAACGGCTCAAATGGGGACTCGTCCAACTAAATTGCCGGAAGACAAAACCATGGAAGCTTACACCACCCTGAATACACTTGATGTTATCCGAACACACAAAGCCAGTGGAAAACCATTTTTCTGTTTTACCTCCTTCTATCATCCGCATCAACCTTATACTCCCATTCAGAAGTATTTGTCGATGTATGATATTACCAAATGGGGGAAAGGTACTTTAGCGAATGACGGGCTACAAATGCCGCAAACACTCCACCAACTGGCAAGTGAATTGCCACCGTTTCTGGAAAACTTGCGCAAAAGTAAAACCGGCATTTGGTGTCTTGGATTGGCTGCCGAAGATGAGCAGTTGTACCGAAATTACATTGGATCCTATTATGCTTTGGTGTCAGAAATTGATGCCCGTGTAGGTGAGATTTTTGCAGAACTAGAAAAATCCGGAATGGCGGAAAATACCATTGTGGTTTATACTTCCGACCATGGTGATTTTGTTGGATATCACGGCATGATTGAAAAAGCAGCCATGGGACACAATGTATATGAAGAAACCTTGCGAGTGCCGATGATGTTTTTCTGGAAAGGTAAATCGGCGGTGAATTTTAAAAGTGAAGATTTGGTAGGATTAATTGATGTTTATCCAACCTTAGTTGAGTTGTCCGGAATTAAGAAACCAAAACTAAAACATGAATTACAGGGAGTTTCTTTAGCAAAAACCATAACTGAACAGAAACCAACCGGTAGGAACTATATCGTCTCCGAAAATTGGAGCCAAGCTTCTGTTATAACCAAAGACTACAAATTGGGAATAATGCTGGATCCTACTGCCGCAGCAGCAAAACGTGATTACAGAAGTTTTGGAAATATGCTTTTTGAAAGGAAATCAGATCCATATGAAGTAAAAAATAAAATTAATGCTCCTGAATTAGCCTCTAAAAAACAGTTGTTATTGGATTACTATTCTGATTTTGAGAAAAATATATCAAGTGTAGGTAAATCTGAAATGTCAAAAAGATAAACTGGAATTTTAAAAAATGAATTAATTGATTTTGAGAAAAAATCGATTAATTCATTTTTTTTTTAAAAATTAATTGAGATTTAAGTGTAAATTAAGTGCATACCGCTATTTTTGCGATATAACTTAAATCAAATAAAATTATTCATTAATAAAAACTTTTTATGAAAAAGAAAAATTACACCAAAGCAATTTTTATTGCTCTATTTATTTGTCTGATGACAGGTGAATTGTTTTCGCAAACCCAAAACTATTTTGGAACGAGTGGAACATTAAGTGGGAGTGTATGGAGCACAGCTCCTTCAGGACCATACACTTCTGCGTTGGATGCAACGAATGGAGCTGTTATTAACTTTGGGAATACGGCTACAACTGGAGTAACTGGAGCCAATATTACAGTTGCTGGTATTAATGCAACTCAGAACGCCACTATTAATACAATTGGTGGAACGATTTCGAATTACAATGATGGAGTAATATCAATCAATGTAAGTGATAATATGACCTTTGATGCAAGTTCACAAGTTTTTACAGCTCAGGCAACTGCCGGTTATATTAAAAATGGCAATGGCGTTTTTGCAACATCAGGAAATACCTATGGAGGTGGTTTTACGCTGAATGCCGGAACCCTGATCGCAAGGGGAAATAATGCTCTGGGTGCTGGTGCACTGACAATCAATGGTGGTACAATAGCACCAATCACTTCAGCTAAAGATTTCTCTTCTAAGTTTTCAAGCATCACAATTGGGGGTGACTTTACATTGGGGGCAACAACAGGGTTGGCAACATCAGCGGCTGCATTAACGTTCAATACTGCCACTTCATTCGGCAGTGCTACACGTAAAATTACCCTAGGTGGTACAGGTGCTTACACATGGAGTGGTGTTATTAGTGGAGATGCTGGAGTAGGTTTAACAGTAGATGCCACTGCAGCCGGTTCCCTGAAGTTATCAGGGGTAAATACTTATACTGGTACAACAACGATTAATTCAGGTACATTAAAGTTAGGTAGCAGTTCTGCGTTAGGTACAGTTGATGGTGGTACAATTATTAACAGTACAAGTATTACCACCGGGGGGATTCTTGATTTGGCTGGATTTAATTATTCAACAGCTGAACCATTAACTTTAAATGGTAATGGTGCTGGTGGTGGAGCAATTGT